>NZ_JACBEZ010000038.1:0-31204 GCF_013391465.1 Acinetobacter sp. SwsAc2
CGATTTATTAATGCACTGTTATAAGAAGACCAATTGGTTGTACGATAGATTTTAGGTGTGGGCTTATTCATTTGAGAATTATATTGTGGAATAAGCCTTTAGAGATAGGTTTGTGCAACAAAGCCGTTGTGTGTTGTTGTTAACTGCGTGTAGTTCTACAGCTGTCATACGTCCTCCCGAATATAAAACACCGCTGATTCACACGGATGAGCAATATAAATATGCTGCGCTCAATTGGACAGAAACCGCAGGCTTAAAAGGAGCGACAGTCGCATGGTGGAAAATTTATGAAGACCCCGTTTTAGTCCAACTGCTGCAACAGTTAAATGCAGAAAACTTAAATTTGAAACAGGCCGAGGCACGTTATAGACAAGCCAATGCTTTACTTGAGCAGCAAAAAGCCAGTCGTTCTGCCAGTCTAAGCTTAGAAAGTGCTGCCAAGCGTAATGGCGCAAAGCATACCTCTCCAAATAGTCAGTTTAGTACTGGGGTTCAGGCCAGCTGGATTCCTGATGTTTGGGGACGTGTGGCGAAAGCGATAAAGGGACAACAGGCAAATTTAGAAGCGGTGCAGGCGGACTTAGCCGCAGTGAAACTGAATCAACAGTTATTGGCGACTGAGGCTTATTGGAACATTCGTGTTTTGGATGCGCAACTTGATGTATTGCAGCAAACCCAAAAAAGTTACGTGCGTTCAGTGCAAATTTTAAAAAACCAATATACAGCAGGGATGATTGCGCGGGCAGATGTTATACAGGCAGAAACGCAGTTGAAACAAGTGCAAATACAGCAGATTGAAATGCAGCGTGAACGTAATTTACAGGAAAATGTGCTGGCGGTCTTACAGGGTAAAAGTGTGGTTCAGTTTCAACTGGTGAAACGTCAGCAAGGTTTGAGTATTCCTACTGTACCTGCACAGTTACCAAGTCGCTTACTCATGCAACGTCCTGATGTGATTCGTGCAGAGCGGGAGCTTGCGAGTACACATGCACAGTTGGGTTTAGCACAAACGGCATGGTTGCCAGATATTAATATTGGTCTTAATGCGAGTTTAAATAGTCAAGTGTTGGGTCAGTTGTTCCAAGCCCCTGCATATTTATGGTCTACGGGACTAGAAGCGGCTTCGGTTATTTTTGATGGTGGAAAACGGCAAACTGAAATTGCCCAAGCGCAGGCAAGTTATGATGAAAAATTAGCAGCCTATAAGCAAGCTGTACTTACGGGCTGGAAGGAAGTCGATGATGCCTTAATGCAAACTTCAAGTTTGAAACAACAACAACTGGAGCAAGCTCAGTTACTGCAACTAACTAAAGAAAATGAACAAGTGGTGATGCAACGTTATAACGCGGGTTTGGTCAGTTATTTGGAAGTGGTCACAGCGCAGAATTTAAGGCTACAAGCTGAACAGAGCACATTAGAGTTGCAACAAATCCAATTAAAAAATACAGCGCAATTAATCACTGCTATGGGTGGAAATATTTCCTAACGCCTTGGTTTTTCACATGGTTATTGGCTCAAACGAAATTAAACCTTACATGTTAGGCACCAGATGTAAGGCTGATACTATTTATTTAAAAGTAACAATAGAATAGAGAGTATTTAGTGTTGGACAGTCACTTTAAGGACACACTGTTTATAAAAACAGTGCGCCTGACATTGCTCCAAAAAGCATGACCCACAGTGGATGAATTTTTTTCACTAAACTTAACCCCGTCGCCACGATAACGATCGCGATAAGTAACCAGTTCTGAGCAGATGCTGCGGCAATAATATAGGCACTAACCAAAACCAAGCCGACAGTAATTGGTTTCAATGCTTTTTCAAACATGCTACGTAGCGGATGATCCTTAAACTGATTCCAAAACTTGAGTGCAAATATAGTCAGTACAGAAGATGGCCCAAACTTCGCCAGTGAAGTCACAAACAGTCCAGCAGGTCCAGCCACATGCCAGCCGACCAGTGGCACAATCATCATATTGGGGCCCGGAGCCGCTTGCGCCATGGCAAACATGGTGCTGAACTCTGTGGCAGTAAGCCAACGATGCACTTCAACCACTTGATGTTGCATTTCAGGCAAAATGGCATTGCCGCCACCAAAGGCCAGTATAGAAAGCTGGGTAAAAACGATGGCTAAGGTGATTAAAATCATGCGTTTTTTCCTCTTTTTTTCAAGCTTAAGACTGCGACATTGATGCCTACTAAAACCAGTAACGTTAATGCCAAGGGAATTTTAATGATCAGCATAAAGACGATGGTCAGCGCAATGGTAAAGATCGTGAGGTAACTTTTCAGAATGGGTTTCAACATTTTTAACCCCATCGCAAATAGTAAACCTGCTGCCGCTGCTGCTAGTCCCTGTATCATGTGCTGAATGATGGGGATACTTTGAAATTGGGTATAGAGCTGATACAGCAAAATCACAATCACCGTCGGTGCAAAAATCAACCCGAGAACTGCACTAATCGCACCTTTAACCCCCTGAAACTCATAACCAATCGCAACGGCCATATTAATGATGTTTCCTCCAGGGAGGATTTGACAGACACCCAATAAGTGCGTGAACTCTTCCGTGTTGAGCCATTTTTGGTCTTCTACAACCATTTGGTGTGCAAGTGGCAGTACGCCACCAAAGCCCATGAGTCCCAGCTTCATAAAGCCTGCAAATAGTTCCCGTGAAGTTGGATGGGTTATTTGTTCAGCAGGGAGCACTTCAGTGTTCATGTCTTTCGCCTTTTGTGGAATGTGCCCAGTATGAACCTGTAGAGATATATTGAAAAATGCTATTTTTGACGTTATATATACTGAAAAAGTATGTTTGATGGGGCAGACATGATTGATATCCATAAACTCAGAGCATTTGTTGCAGTGGTAGAAGAAAGTAATATTTCGCATGCTGCTGTTCGTTTGAATATGCAACAACCACCGTTGACACGGATGATCAAAAGCTTGGAAGAAGAGTTGAGTACACAACTGCTAAAGCGTTTGCCGCGTGGTGTTGAGGTAACAGAAGCAGGCAAGGTTTTGTACAAAGAAGCCCTTGCGATATTGGCGCATGCGCAGTTAATTCCTAAACGTGTGCAGGATATTTCTTTGGGGGTCGAAGGTCAGATTAATATTGGCTTTACCAATTCGGTTGGTTTACATCCATTTTTGCCGGCTTTGCTGCGGAACTTTCGGGAAACTTTTCCACGTGTTTCAATTCATCTGGAGGAAGATGGCAGTAGCTCGTTGATAGACTCCATTAGTAATGAAAAAAATGACATTGTGTTCTTACGCAAACCTGCACCCATTGGCCTCGGTTTAACCAGCCTACATGTATTAGATGAACCACTCATTGTGGCTTTACCCAACAATCATCCTTTGGCGGAACAAGCCGAACCGATTCATTTGCTGGATCTTGAACCGCATGATTTTGTGCTGTACCGACGTTTAGCGGGGCAAGATTTATTCGATAATATTTTGGCCAGTTGCTACCAAGCTGGATTTAGCCCCAAAATTGTACAAGAAGCACCACGTTTAACTTCGAGCTTGAATTTGATTGCTGCCGGAATTGGCTTATCTATCGTGCCTGAAGCCATCCGTGACTTTTGGAATAAACAGATTGTTTATAAAGCACTCAAGGCGAACAATCCATGTATTGCACCGATTTATGCAGTGTATAAAGAAAATATAGATCATATCCGTTTACAGCACATTTTAAAATTATTGCAATAAGCCATTGAATATTATTCACTTTAATTGGGTGTTACAAATGCTGAATTATGGTGCTAAGGTAGAGTGATCATGTGTTGTATTAAAGTTTTATACCTATAACGAATGCTCGTACGGAGCAAAATATAATATTTAGCAATATGAGGTGTTTAACCCATGCTTTTTAATAAAGTTTCTTTTGTACTTACGGCTCTACTTTCTTCCTCTGTGGTACTGATGGGTGGTTGTACACCCAGTCCATCTAGTACAGTTTCAAATATACAACAACAGACGCAAAATGCCTTATTGGTCTATGGTGGCCCGATTTTAACCATGCAAGGCATGCAGCCCAGTTATGTCGATGCCATGTTAATTCAAGACGGAAAGATCCGTTATACAGGCACATTGTCTGAGGCTGAAAAACTTGCGCCACAAGCTAAACGCTTGAACTTGAATAACAAGACCGTCATCCCTGGCATCATCGATGCACATAGTCATTTAAACTCTGTCGGTATGCAGCAAACTGTGGCAAATTTATATCCGCCGCCAGATGGCAAGGTGGTGAGTATTGCCACACTTATCCAAGAAATGAAGGCGTGGGCGAAGCAAAATCCAACTTTTGTCCAAGCGACTTCTGGCTGGATTATTGGCAATGGTTATGATGATGCCCAGCTACAAGAGAAAACCCATCCGACAGCCACAGATTTAGATCAGATTTCAACGACTCAACCGGTGCTGATTTTGCATCAGTCTGGACATTTGGCCTCTGTGAATCACAAAGCGCTAGAGTTTTTAGGCATTAATGAAAAAAGTAGAAACCCCAGTGGTGGTGTGATTCGACGCGTAGTTGGGACAAATATTCCAAATGGTGTACTGGAAGAAAGTGTTGTGATTGAGGCCATGCTACAGGCGTTTAAAACGGTCCCACCTGAAATGATGCAGCAGATGGCGTTGACTGCGGTACAGACCTATATGAAAAATGGTTACACCACGGTACAAGAAGGACGAGCTGATCGTGGTACTTCAGAACTTTGGCGTAGTTTGGCTAATCAAAACAAATTAGCAATTGATGTCGTCTCTTATCCTGATATCAGTTCAGAACAGGCGTATATGCTTGAAAAAGGTGTAAGCAAAAACTATGTCAATCACTTTAGAATTGGTGGCGTGAAAATTAGCTTAGATGGTTCACCTCAAGGCAAAACTGCATGGTTAACCGAACCTTATGTGGTTCCACCTGAAGGGAAAGATAAGAACTATCTTGGCTATCCTGCATTTCCAGAGCAAAAAACGGTCCAGCACATGATTGATTTGGCTTTCAGACAGCATTGGCCCATTTTAGCACATGCCAATGGCGATGCCGCGATTGATCAATACCTTAATGTGATTACCAATGCGCAAAAGAAATATGATGCCTCACAGCGACGAGATGTGATTATTCATGCGCAAACTATGCGAGAGGATCAACTGGATCGGGCGAAACAGCTTCATTTGATTCCCTCATTTTTTTCTTTGCATACCTACTACTGGGGCGACTGGCATGTAGCACAAACCTTAGGTGAAAAGCGTGCTGAACACATCTCACCGACGGGTTCAGCTTTAAGAAAAGGCATGATTTTCACCGAGCATCACGATGCTTCTGTTATCCCACCGAAAAGCATGATGGTGTTGGATGCAACGGTTAATCGCACCACGCGAACAGGCAAAGTTTTGGGTGAGGCACAAAAAGTCAGCCCGTATATCGCACTTAAAACGATGACGGACTGGGCTGCATATCAGTATTTCGAAGAAGACATCAAAGGCACATTAAGTACTGGGAAATACGGTGACTTTGTTGTTTTAAGTGACAATCCAATCACAATTGATCCGTCTAAGATCAAAGACATCAAAGTTCTTGCAACCTATAAGCAAGGACAGTTGGTTTATCAAAGATAAAGTTGTTTAGCGGCTTGTAAACCTGCGACTGAAAAGGTCATGAGATGTTTGACCAAAAGCGCAGGTTCAAGCTTGGAGACATTTTTAACTGGGCTTGGACCATTTGCATCTGCCAAAATCAGCATCATACAGGGTGCAACTGTGCTGAGTACACAAGGCAAAAGTGCAGGGTGATTTTCATCAATACCTGAAACTTGGCTAATAATTTTTTTGACCAAAAGAAACTTTCGCGCACCATCATTTTGCATAAACGTGTATAGGTGGGTGGTCGGTGAAAAAAGTTCACGAACAAACACTTTGCTATGCCAGACATCGGTTTCAACCAGTTTGCCGATTAGGCTTTCAAAAAAAGCTTCTAGTTTTTCAGTGGGCGTTTTAGAGCTGTTAAGCAAGGTCAAGAGTTCTTGTTCATCAATATAATGCGTATGTGCTTCGGCAAGTACGGCACGATATAAGCCATCACGACCATCGAAGTGATAGTTAATGGCAGCCAAATCGACTTCGGCCAGCTTGGCAATTGCTTTACTCGTGGTTTTTGCAAAACCATCCTGAGCAATTAGGCGGCCAGCAGCATCCAAAATTTTCGATTTGGTTAAATCACCATCACTACGTCCAGCTCTAGACATTATTTACTCTGCATCAAAATTTAGACTTGAAGTATATCTTTCTTAATTGAATTGTTATAGTTTAAATTAAATTTAAACTTGTATTAAAACTAAGCGAAGGTTTGGTGTACATGAACAAAAGTAAGTTCATACTGTTGGTTGGGGTGTTGCTCATTGCAGTAGCGGCTGCATTGTTGTGGTTCAGTCGAGACAAAGCCGATCCCGATCATCTGGTGTTATATGGCAATGTCGATATTCGACAAGTCTCGCTGGCATTTGAAACGGCTGGACGTATTCAAAGCTTGGCTGTTCAAGAAGGTGATCGCGTTCAAAAAGGTCAGGTTCTTGCAGAACTGAATACTGACTCGCTTACTATACAAGCACAGCAAGCCCAAGCGCAGTTACAAGTTCAACAGCAAACCTTAAATGAACAAGCTGCGGGCAATCGACCTGAAGAGATTACCCAAGCGAAAGCGAAAGTACAGTCTGCCCAAGCCCAATTTGAAAATGCCGATAAACAATACCAACGTTTAAATGTCTTAAATCGGAGTACTGCGGGTCAAGCGGTGAGTAAGCAAGAGGTTGATGCTGCAAAAAGCAATATGAAAATGGCGGAAGCGGCTGTAGGTGAAACCAAAGCCAACCTAGAGCTACTTTTGAAAGGTGCGCGCACAGAAGATCGTGAAGCGGCTAAAGCACAATATGAATCGACCAAGGCCAATCTTGATTTGATTGATTATCAAATTACTCAAAGTAAGCTGCTGGCACCTGTGAATGGCGTAATTCGTGCACGTTTACAAGAAGTTGGTGACATGACGACTTCAAACAAGTCCGTCTATACCATTGCCCTGATCCATCCTAAATGGGTGCGTGTTTATGCAAGTGAAATGGATCTTGGGCATATCAACATGGGCGCAGCAGCACAAGTCATTCGTGACTCACAACCGAATCAGCCCATCACAGGAAAAATTGGTTATATCTCACCTGTCGCAGAATTTAGCCCGAAAACGGTACAGACCGAAGATATTCGCACAACTTTGGTTTATGAAGTCCGTATTTATGTCGATGACCCGAATGACCAACTGAAGATGGGACAACCTGTGACGGTGCACATAGCCAAATCATCGCGTCCAACTGCCACGAACAATCCTTAGGGCAGGGGAGTATGTCGATGTCAGTAGAGAGCATTGTAATTGCCACGGATTTAAACAAAACCTTTAAAGCAGAACAAAAAGGTTTAGATGATGTGCAGGCTTTGCAAGGCATAAATATGCAGATCAAAACAGGACAACTGACAGCTTTGGTCGGGCCTGATGGTGCTGGTAAAACCACATTTTTAAGATTGATCGCAGGTTTATATAAGCCAACCACTGGAAGCTTAAAAGTCTTAGGAATGGATGTCGCCAAAGATCCACAATCTGTGCAAGATCGTATCAGCTACATGCCGCAAAAGTTTGGTTTGTACGAAGACCTCAGTATTCAAGAAAATTTAGACTTGTATGCGGATTTGCATGGCGTGCCAATGGACGTTCGCAAGGAACGTTTTGCACGTTTGCTCAAGATTACCGACTTGGCGCGCTTTACTGAACGTCCCGCAGGAAAACTCTCTGGAGGCATGAAGCAGAAGTTAGGTTTGGCCTGCACTTTAGTCCGTTCACCTGAACTATTGCTGTTGGATGAGCCAAGTGTCGGTGTCGATCCACTCTCACGCCGTGATTTGTGGATCATCATTGAACAGTTGGTGAGGGAGGAGAACTTAAGTGTCATCCTCAGTACTGCGTATATGGATGAAGCTGAACGCTGTCATCAGGTTTATGTCATGTTGGATGGGCAAGTCTTAAAGCAAGGTACACCCGACGAGCTGACGGCTCAGGCACAGGGACAAACATGGCAAGTAAAACCCAGACCTGACATGAAGGCGCGGGTGTTACAAGCACATTTACTTGATAATCAATATTATATTGCCGATACAGTGCCCAAAGGAGATGTAGTGCGTTTTATTACGCGAACTGAAAGCTCAACACTTCCTACAGATCTGTTACCCAAAGGCCTTGTTGCGGAACAGAGGCCAGCAGAATTAGAAGATGCATTTATGTTGCTTTTACATGTGGCGAAGCATACTCAAAAAATGGTATTGGCACAGGAAAATTTAGCTTTAGACCCTTCAATAACTTTGATAGAAAACTCTGATCCACCACAAGTGAAAACAGAGCAGAGTGTAAAACAGCAGCTTGAAAAACCTGTGATTGTGGTGAAGGATTTGGTACGCACCTTTGGTGATTTTACCGCCGTGGCCAGTACCTCGTTTGATGTGTATCGAGGCGAAATTTTTGGTTTACTTGGCCCTAATGGTGCAGGTAAGACCACGACGTTTCGTATGCTCTGTGGCTTACTGCCCGCCAGCAGTGGTGTGTTGGAAGTGGCAGGCATGAATTTACGTACAGCTCGTGCGCAGGCAAGGGCAAAAATTGGTTATGTATCGCAGAAGTTTGCCCTGTATGGCAATTTGAGCGTGTTGGATAATTTAAAATTCTTTGGTGGCGCTTATGGCTTATCGGGCAAACAGTTAAAGCAGCAAATTGATAAAGCGTTGCTCCAATTTGAACTTAAGCCATACGCAAAAAGCGGTGATCTACCAAATGGTTTTAAACTGCGTTTGTCGATGGCAGCAGCACTGTTACATCAGCCTGAAATTGTATTTTTAGATGAACCGACCAGTGGTATTGATCCGTTAGCAAGGCGCTCTTTTTGGTACACCATTGGAGAGCTAGCGAACCAAGGCATAACCATTATTGTGACCACACACTTTATGGAAGAAGCTGAATATTGTGATCGGATTGCGATTCAAGATGCAGGGAAATTGTTGGCGATTGGCACACCTCAACAGATTCGTGGGATGGCACAATTAGAGGGTGTAAACGATATGAATAGCGCTTTTATTGCCATCGTTGAACAGTCCCGTGCGGACATGCAGGCTCACTGAGGAGCGTCAGATGAATCATTTCTCAGCTTTCTGGACACGACTGTTTGCCTTGACACGTAAAGAATCCAAACAGCTGCTTCGTGATAAAAGTAGTATGGCGATCGGTTTCATTCTACCGATTATTTTAATTTTGCTGTTTGGTTATGGGCTGTCTTTCGACTTAACCAACGGACGAGTTGGGGTTGTGGAGCAACAGCCCACGCCACAGAGTCAGCAACTGATGAGTGGCTTAAACGGCTCTAAATACATTACCGTCAAGCACTATCCAAGCTTTAGCCAAGCTGAAGCCGCAATAGGCAAGGCTGAAATTGATGCCATCGTCAATATACCCAGCAACTTTGCGGAGCAATATACAAATGGAGAGGGTGTTGTTCAGGTCATTACCAATGGCCGTTCGACCAGTATTGCTTCGGCCTTGCAGGGCTATATTACCAGTGCGCTCAATACCGCCAGTTTGATACAAGCAGACCGAACAAATGCAGCTTCGGTGGGTAGCGTCATCACGGTTGAACAACGTATGTGGTTTAACGAGTCCGCAAATAGTACGTGGTTTTTAGTACCGGGTTTAATTGTCTTGATTTTGAGCTTGGTCGGAGCATTTTTAACAGGTTTGCTGATTGCACGTGAGCGCGAGCGTGGCACTTTAGAAGCATTATATGTTACGCCCGTACGTCCTCTAGAAATTGTACTTTCAAAACTGGCGCCCTATATCGTGATTGGGATGATTGATATTGTGATGTGCTTAGTTGCAGCACATGTTCTGTTTGATGTACCCATTCGCGCATCACTGCTCTCTGTCATGAGCGCTTCTTTTTTATATTTAATGGTGTCGTTACTGTTGGGGCTGATGATTTCAGGCCTATCAAAAAGTCAGTTTCAAGCCAGTCAGATGGCACTGCTTGCCAGCTTCATGCCCGCTTTGATGCTTTCAGGTTTTGTGTTCGACACACGAAACCTACCGCTAATTGTGCAAATCGTCAGCAATGTTTTACCTGCAACGCACTATATGACTTTGATTAAAACTCTATTACTCGGTGGTGATGATTGGTCTTTGTGGCTCAAAGAGTGTGGCATTTTATTGATTTATATCGTGCTATTCACAGCAATGACCGCGCGTACACTGAAAAAGCGCTTGGGCTAACGAAAGGAAAAATGGTGTTATGGCAACGTTAATGCGCTGGTTTCGTTATCTTTGGGTACTGATTCGAAAAGAGTTTTTAGCTATTTTAGTCGATCCAGCCAATCGGGTGACCTTAATCGCGCCTGTATTTATCCAAGCGGTCTTGTTTGGTTATGCCGCAAGTTATGATGTGAATCATGTTGATTATGCCGTGCTGGATCAAAGCCGAAGCCAAAGCTCACAACAAGTTTTAGCGCATTTAGATGGTTCAGGAATTTTTAAACGAACAGCAGATTTGCAAAATAATCAACAAATCCAACAGGTGATTAATGATCGAACAGCCTTGGCGGTCATCACCATTCCTGCTGATTTTGAGGATAAGCTAAATAATCAAGAGTCTTCGCCGATTCAAGTGATTCTAGATGGGAGAAACTCATCGACTGCAAGTATGGCGGGCTCCTACATCAGTAGTGTGGTGGGGCAGGTCAATCAAGAACGATTGGGAACTAGCTTAGCGATTACGGTACAAGCGCGGACATGGTATAACCCGAATGTCGAGTCGAGATGGGGCATCATGCCATCTCTGATTGCAACTTTAAGTATGATGCAGACACTGTTACTTTCGGCACTTTCAGTAGCACGCGAGCGTGAACAAGGGACTTTTGATCAGCTCTTAGTTACACCCTATACCCCGACGCAGATTATGATTGGTAAGGCCATTCCGCCGATTATTATTGGAGTTATTCAATCTTCCATTATTTTAGCGATTATTCTGTTCTGGTTTCAGATCCCGATGAATGGCTCCTTGACCTTACTTTATTTTGGATTATTTGCCTTTAATATTGCCGTTGTGGGTGTGGGACTGTCGATTTCAGCAATTGCACTGAATATGCAACAAGCCATGCTGTATACTTTCTTTTTGATCATGCCTTTGACACTTTTATCTGGTTTACTAACTCCTGTACAAAATATGCCAAAAGTGTTGAATTGGCTGACTTATGCCAACCCGCTACGCTTTGGCATAGACTTGGTACAACGGGTGTATTTGGAAGGTGCGAGTTTTGCGCAAGTGAAATGGGACTTTGTACCGATGTTGATATTAGCCATAATTACTTTGCCTTTGGCTGCGTGGTTATTTCGAAATCGTTTGTCATAATAGAGTGTATCTTTATGTATCGCTTATCGATACAGACTGTGATCAGGCATTTGACGTTAAATAATGCAATCAATATCGGTTCATGATTAAAAAAAACGATTTTTGCATTGTATTTCTGGCTTAAGCTTTTTATTATTGCCCGCTTGTTTTCGCGATCAGCTTGGAATGGAACCTTGAGTAATTTTCTAACCGAACACCTGATTCATCGAGATGAAGACTTTATGGTCATCCATAAGCCTGCAGGTATACTCACCGTTCCGGGGAAGACAGAAGACTTACAAGATTGTATGATCAATCGTTTAGTCAAACTAGAACCTAAAACACTACTGATCCACCGTCTTGATCGCGATACCTCAGGTATCTTGGTTTTTGGTCTCAGCCGTTGGGGGCAAAAATCCATTTCTCGTCAGTTTCAAGAACGTCAAACCGATAAAACATATCAAGCGATTGTGGCTGGTCATTTAGATGGTCAGGGCACTGTTGATGTGCCTGTGATTTATGATCCATCCCGTCCACCGTTACATATTGCAGAGCCCAGTCATAACAAGCCTGCTTTGACGGAGTGGAAAGCCATTGAACATTTTGAAATACAGGGTCAGCCCGTGACTCGTGTGGCGCTCACCCCCATTACAGGGCGTTCACATCAACTTCGTGTACATATGCAGTTTTTAGGTCATCCTATCGTGGGAGATACGCTCTATGCTGCGCCTGACCAGCAAGATTTGATGCCGCGTTTGTGTTTACACGCAGAGCGTTTGAGTTTTCATCATCCCCAAACCAATGAACGTATCGAATTTATTTGTCCAGTACCATTTTAAGTACGTGGAATCATCAAATTTGCTCACTTTTTTAGTGAGCTTTATGTCAAAATATATTGCTTAAAGGTGTATAATTTTGCTCAAATATCAAACAATGTTTGAGCATTAAATTTGCAGTCCTAACTTGTAGATGAAGGTGGAAAAATTGCAGCAGTTTGCTATTGGTCAACGTTGGTTATCAGATACTGAAACGGAACTCGGTCTAGGAGTTCTTATTGATGTAGATGAGCGATCTGTCAGCATCTTATTCCCTAAAAGTGATGAAACACGTGTATATGCACGGAATAATGCACCTTTATCACGTATCATTTTTAACGTGAACGATGAATTACAAGATCAAGAAGGCACCAAGTGGACGGTTGAATCACATGAAGACCGTCATGGTGTGGTGCGTTATAATGTTGTTCGTCGCTTAGAAGATAGTACGGAAGAACGTAAATCACTGAATGAGACTCGCATTGGCGCTCAAATTCAGCTGTCTAAACCGCTTGATCGCTTATTGGCAAGCCAAATTGACTATAAAGAATGGTACGACTTACGTATTGAAGCAATGCTGATGCAAGCCAATATGAAGTCGAGCCCTTTACGTGGCATGGTCGGTTCACGTGTCGGTTTGATTCCTCATCAGTTGTATATTGCACACGAAGTGGGTCAGCGTTTTGCTCCCCGTGTCCTTTTAGCCGATGAAGTGGGCTTAGGTAAAACCATTGAAGCTGGATTAATCATCCATCAACAGCTTAAAACGGGCCGTTCAGAACGCATCCTAATTTTGGTACCCGATTCACTGCAATATCAGTGGATGATTGAAATGCGTCGTCGTTTCAATTTGAACTTCTCATTATTTGATTTAACCCGTACGGCTTCAATCAAAGAACATGACCCTGAACTGAATCCATTCCTGACTGAACAATGCATTATTGCGTCAATCGATTTGATGATTGATCATGATGACTTGCGTGAACAAGCCCTAGAAGCTGGTTTCGATCTGTTAGTGGTCGATGAAGCGCATCACTTGATGTGGAATGAAGAAGACGGTGGTAATGACCGCTATGACTTGATCGAAGAGTTAGCAGAAAAAACACCAGGTGTTTTACTGTTAACGGCAACTCCAGAACAGCTGGGTGTGGAAAGTCACTTTGCGCGTTTACGTTTACTTGACCCACAGCGTTTTAGTTCACTGGATCGTTTCTTGGATGAAGAAACCCAGTATCAACAAACTGCAAAAATTGCTGAAGTACTGATGTCAGATATGCCACTTGAAGAAGGGCATTTGGCTGCATTGGAAGGTTTGCTAGGGCATCGCATTGAAGATGCACCCGAACAACGTTTCCGTGCCATTCATGAGCTTTTAGACCGTCATGGTACAGGGCGTATTTTGTTCCGTAACACCCGTGAGGCCATTCAAGGCTTCCCAGGTCGTGACTGTCAACCTGCACCTTTGCCTGCACCAGAAAACTGGTCTAAAGATGGTAAATTACGTGAACAAATGTGGCCAGAAGAAGCGCAGCTTGACGGTGCATGGATGGAAGCTGACCCGCGTGTCATGTGGCTCATGGAAAAACTACGTACAGATTTAAAACACAAAAAAGTGTTGTTGATTGCACGTAGTGGTCCAGTAGTTGAAGCGCTTGAAAATGTACTCCGTTTACATGCGGGTATTCGTACCGCTATGTTCCATGAAGGCATGAGTTTACTTGAGCGTGACCAAGCGTCGGCCTACTTTGCTGAAGAATCTTATGGTGCACAAATTTTACTGTGCTCTGAAATTGGTTCTGAAGGTCGTAACTTCCAGTTTGCATCAGATTTGATTTTATTTGACTTGCCTGCAAACCCAGATGTACTTGAACAACGTATTGGTCGTTTAGACCGTATTGGTCAAGAAAACCGGATTCAAATTCATGTGCCGTATCTAATTGGTACAGCGCAAGAACGTATGTTCCGTTGGTATAACGAAGCCTTGAATATTTTCAGTAATATCTCGCCAACTGCTCAAACTTTACAAGAAAACTTTATTGTTGAATTGAAAGATTGTTTACTGACAGATCAAGGTCAGCAGTTTGATGACTTACTCGAAGCGGTCAGCGTACAACGTGAAGCCTTAGAAGCAGAGTTACAATCAGGTCGCGACCGTTTGCTTGAATACAACTCTTGTCGTCCAATTGTGGCGCAAGAAATTGTGCAAGCGCTTGAGTCTTATGATGACAACACCACTTTGCCAATGTTTATGAAGCGTTTTATGGCGTCGACAAACATTGATTTTGACGAGCAAAGCAATGGTACAGTCATCATTAAACCAACCGATCAAATGCAAGTTCAAGGTTTAACCTTGGACGAAGAAGGCATGACTGCAACCTTCTACCGCGATCAAGCTCAGATACGTGAAGATGCTCAGTATTTAACCCTTGAACATCCATTTACTGAAAGTGTGATGGAAATGATCAACACTCAAGGTTTTGGTAGTACCAACGTTGCAGTGTTGAAGTCAGCTGCTTTACCACAAGGTTCGGTGTTGTTAGAAGTGTGGTTTAAGGTCGATGTGGTTGCACCGAAAGCATTGAATTTGCCTTCAAGCTTACCGCAGCAGCTGGTTCGCGTTTTGTTGAGTGAAAAGGGTCAAGACCTGTCGCAGAAAATTGCGCCTGAAATCTTAAAACCATATTTACATCATTTGGATGGTAATAGCTGTCGCCAAGTCGTGAAAGCACGCCGTGAAGTGATTGAACAGCGTTATGTACAAGCATTAGAGCTTGCACGTGCGGCTTTACCGAGCTTTGTGCAACAGGCGAAAGAAGTCTACGGCAGTAAGTGGCAATACGAAATTGACCGTCTGACTTACTTAAAGCAGTTTAATCCGAGTATTCGTGAAGACGAAATTTCACGTCTACAAAAACTGCAAAAAGAAGGTCTTGGTTTGCTAGATGGCCTATCGGTTACACCAGAAGCAATTCAAGTGATGGTTGTGGTTAAACCATAATTGGAATTGCTGTATGAAAAGCACCTTTGGGTGCTTTTTTAATGGATCCTTAAAAAAGGGATGTCTAAGTTGTATTTGAAAAGTAATTCATTGAAATTTTAAGCGCTTGCTTATGCTAGAATTTTCGCCATTAAAACTCTAATGTATCGAACAATAAATTATGTCTAAAGCTCTAGTAACAATGGGTTCAAAAACAACACATGGTGGCATAGTCACTGAGTGTGAAAACAGTTTTGTGATCAATGGTATTGCTGTGCATTTAAATGGAATGAAGCACTTTTGTCCAAAGTGTCGAATGGTGGTTTCTGCGATTGCAGCAGATCAGAGTACAACGGTCTTGGGGCGTGCTGTGGTGATTGCAGGAGACAAAACCAACTGTGGCGCTACTTTCTTAGGCAATCAAAATCTAACTGTTTCTGCAAAGTGATCTCAGATCTATCCCAGAATATTTTTAAAAATTGGCCGAAGTGATCAAAGTCCATGACTTAGGATTCATCCTGCGCCATTTCGTTTAGTTTGAAAAACGATTATGGTAAATAGGCTATAAAACAATAGATCTGAATGACATGAGCAAACCAGCCTTACACTTTACCCATGCAAACGGCATTCCCTCGGGCAGCTATCAAAAATTTTTCCAATTTTTAAATAAAGATTTTGATGTCAAAGCGATCCCGATGATTGGTCTAGATCCGCACTATCCTGTGGAATACCGTTGGGAAGCGTTGGTCGATCAAGTTATTTCAGATATTGAACAGCAGTTTCCACGGCAACAAGTGATTGGTTTAGGGCATTCTTTTGGTTCTTTACTTACGCTTATGGCGGCTTATAAAAAACCACAGTTGTTTTCTCAAGTGATTATCATGGACCCACCGTTTGTGATCGGTTCAAAAGCCTTTTTATTTGAAGCGTTACAAAAGCTGGGATCAAAGTCCATTGAAAAACTTACCCCAGCTGCGGTGACCGTCAAACGGCGTGATCATTGGGAAAGTATTGAGCAGGCCAGTCAGGTGCTCAGACCGAATCGTATTTTTAAAGACTTTGATGAACAGTGTTTTGCAGACTTTATAGCGTGTGGTTTAAAAAGTGATCCGACTCGAAATGGGGTGACGCTAACCATTCCCAAACATACTGAAGCTGAGATCTTCAGGACAGTGCCTGCATGGTGGTGGCGTACCCCACGCAAAGCACCTGATATGCCGATTCATGTGTTGACTGCAAAAGATAGCCATTTCTATAAGCAAGGTTTACCCCAAGGGATGAAAAAAACCTATGCGATCGACTATAGTGTGCTTGAAGGCGGGCATATGTTTCCGCTAGAACAACCGAAACAGACCGCAGAATTTGTACACCAGCTCATTAAAGAGCAACAGCGAAACAAATAAGAAAATATTTCTGTGAGTCTGTTGAGTGTAATAACAGATTAGCGAATCATCGCCTCATCCAAATGACGTGAACCTTCCAAAATCATGCGAATCATGATCATGGTTTGTTCAGCCATTTTTTTACGCTCTACACTTGGCATATCAATCACTTTGGCACCCATATTGAAAACCAATTGGGTGATTGCCATGGACACCAATTCAGGGTGGAAGAGTTTGCTATTATTTAAACGTTCTAAACGAATTAAATCGTCTTTCAGTTCTTGTTGGAAATAATTCAACTGTCTTTCGACCGCATTTTTATAAGATGCCGAACCCGTATATGCTTCGCGTAATAGCAGGCTTAAGTTGCCATCATCCGCATCGAGTTGTTCAATAAAAACTTCGACTGAGCTACGAATAATACTTTCTTGGCGAATGGCCTTGATCCGTGCTTCATGCAAAATTTGGCGTAGCACAACACCTGCACGTTCAATCAACTCGATAGCCAGTTCATCGGTATCTTTAAAATGACGATAAAAACTATTCGGCGCAATGCCTGCTTCACGTGCGACTTCACGCAAGCTCAGGGATGCAATACTTTTTTCAGGACCAATCAAATTTAAAGCAGCTTGAAACAGTTCATCTTTTGTAATCGTTGCTTTTCGACCAACACTACGTGCAAGCACTGGTGCATGTTTTTTTGAAGCTTCATGCTCTGTGTTGGTTGTATGGGTTTGAATGGTGGTCGGTGTCATATTTATCAAGCAATTAAATCAATCGGTTCATTATAGCCCCACTGGTCGGCATTGTGAAACGAAACGAAACAATCAGAGTATATATACAAATATATATACATGTGTATAATAATTAAAAATCTATGGCGTGGTCCTTTACTATGCAGATCCTTGAAAAAACTAAATCTCCTTTAACTGAGTATGCTGAGAGTGTTATAGACCGACACACTGCTAACTTTTGGCTTCAAAAAATCAACCCACTTTGGTCGATACACCAAGCTTTGGGTAAAGTGGTAAAAAAAGAGCAAGTTGCACACGATATGGTGAGTTTAACGCTGCAAACCAATCGTCATTTTCAAATGGGGCAAGCGGGGCAACACCATCCTGTATATGTCGTGGTGCAAGGCGTACGTTATGAACGTACCTATAGTTTGACCCAGATTGATACGCAACATGTCTTACTCAATGTAAAAATGGTAGACCAAGGCAAGGCAAGTCATTGGCTATGTGAGCAGGCTCAAATCGGCGATGTCTTAGAATTCGGCCAGCCTTATGGCGATATGCAATTGACTGTAAATGATCAACAGCTAATTTTACTTGCTGCGGGCAGTGGTATTACCCCCATGCTGAGTTTACTGAAACGTTTAGAGAAGACTGCCAAGCTTAAAAAGCAGCATGTACATTTGATGTATTGGGTGAAAAAACATACTGATGCAGCTTTCAAAGCATATTTTGAGCAGTTGGCAGCACAATACTCAAACTTTACATTCAGCATGTTTTATACCCAAGAATCAGATGAAGGTGAGCGTTTAAACCAAAACCATATGTCTGGATTGGATCAGATTGAAAATGCAACGGTATATGCATGTGGCCCTTCAGGTTTTGTGGCTACGGTTGAGCAGCTTTTCGCTCATGCTAACACCTTAAAAACTGAAGCTTTTAGCATGAGTCCATTTGCAAACGATGATGTTGGTTTTGTGAATATTACCTTAACAAAGTCGAAAAAGATTTTAAGCATTCCAAAAGGTCAATCTATTCTTGCAAGTTTGGAACAGCAAAATGTGAAGCCTCAACATGGCTGCCGTATGGGAATCTGTAACAAATGTGCCTGCAACAAAGTGGAAGGTTCAACCAAAAACTTGGTCAATGGTGCACAAAATTCTGAGCCTGGAAATTTTCTAAAAATTTGTGTCAATACGGCACAAACCGATCTTATTGTTGATTTATAAGGGGAATAAATACAATGAATATGCCTGTTAAAGTTGAATATTTTAAAAACCCGAAGAATCGTGAGTTAACGACATTTGAGTTAGATGAACTTGCACGTGAGCTAGATGCCATTAAGCAAGAAGTACTGGATGATATTGGCGAGAAAGATGCGCAATATATTCGTCGTGTCTATGCAGCGGTGCGTTATGCATCTATTGCAGGTCGTGCATGTTTATTTGCAGGTTGGTTCCCACCTGCATGGGTGTTGGGCACGGGCTTGCTGAGTTTTGCCAAGATTATGGAAAACATGGAATTAGGTCATAACGTGATGCACGGTCAATATGACTGGATGAACGACCCTAAGTTTAATGGTCAAAACTATGAGTGGGACATCGTAGGTACAGCAGACAATTGGCGTCAGACCCATAACTACAAGCATCATACCTATACCAATATTAAAGGAATGGATGATGACATTGGATATGGTCTGCTTCGATTATTCCCAGAACAACGTTGGAAACCGGGCTTTTTATTGCAACCGATTTATAGCATTCCATTTTGTTTGTTGTTCCAATGGGGCGTTGCGATCCAAAACTTGGAATTAGGCAAATACTTCAAGGGACGTAAAAGCAAAGCGCAGACTTTAGCTGAATGGAAACCTATGCAGCGCAAAATTGGTAAACAATTGTTTAAAGATTATGTGTTTTTCCCACTCATTGCAGGGCCTGCGGCGTTGCCTGTGTTTACAGGGAATTTGGTTGCAAATGGTATCCGCAATATGTGGACATTTAGTGTGATTTTCTGTGGTCACTTCACCAAAGACGTTGAAGTTTTCCCGAAAAAAGTACTGGAAAATGAAAGCCGTGGTCACTGGTACATGCGCCAAATTCGTGGTTCGTCGAATTTAACTGGTTCAGAAGCATTCCATATTTTGACAGGGCACTTAAGTCATCAAATTGAGCATCACTTATACCCAGACGTACCTGCGAGTCGTTACCGCAAAATGGCACCGAAAGTACAAGCGGTGTGTGAAAAGTATGGCATTAACTATAACAATGCCAGCTTATTAAAACAGTATGGTAGCGTCATCAAACGTATTGTGAAATATGCGTTTCCCTTTAAAAAGTAAGTAAAAAGCCACTTCATTTGAAGTGGCTTTTTTTGTTATTTACTAAATTGACGTAATGTCTTTACCAGATGATTGTAATCACCTTGTTTGGCGATATTGAGCACATGTTCAATTTCGTGTTTTAACCATTTTTGTTTTGAAGCATTAAAAGCGAACTGCGCCAATAATACAAAGGGACTTTCACCGAATTTGATCGAAAGACCTTTGACATACTTGGGTGGAGATAACTGTTCCATACTGATGCCTTTTTATAATTTAAGTGGAATGGTTCTCAAAATATTTTTATTAGGCAAAATTTATCATAAATATATTTTTTGGTAAATAAAACATGCTGAATTTTAATAATAAATATTTTAAAAAATTCAACATGATTAATTATTAATCTATTCTTAATAATTAGCTTATTTGACGATGATTTGATGTTTTTGACAAGTCGGGAAGGCTTAAATCTGTCCCTACCAAATAGCTAAAATCAGCCAAAGACAACATTTGTTTATCTTCAATGCTATTCCCATAAGCATAAACGGCATGATAGCTATCTAGCTCATATTTTTCTTGGATACGTTGAGCTTTGTACTCACAGCTACAGTCCGCAGTCAGATAGCGCCCTGTATAGCGTTGTTGGTCTTGTTCAACTCTGGTACAGATCAGTTCAATTGAGAGTATTTCACACACATATTTTAAATAGATATCAATTGAAGCAGAGACCAAAACCACATCATCGCCCAAACTTTGGTGTTGTTTTAGTTGCCTATAAAGTGCTGGGTTGAGTCCTTTGATTAAGACTTCTGCATAGCGTTTTGCATAAGCGTCAATTTCGCTCACTTCAGCTTGCTTAAACATCGCATGGAAGAGTTTAGAGCGCATATGATGGGCAGGATAAAAACCTAAATAATAACTTTGAATATAAGGCAGAACTTTTAAGCCTTGTAGAGCAATATGCCGTTTTGAATGTACATAGAAGATGAACCCTGTAAAACTGTCTTTGTCATACAGGGTACCATCAAAGTCAAATAAGGCTAGATTTTTATGCGCTTTGCACGTTGCATGCATGTTTGATAACGTCCATTGACACGAGTGGCAAACCAGTTGGTATTATAGTCACGGCTGAGCTTTGGACCAGAAATGACAACTTCTGGCATCATGGCATAGAAAGGTTCTTTTTTAGTGACTTCTTGATAAAGCTTAGCCACCGCGCGATAGGTTGCTGTATCTTCAAATTTCTTCTCTTTCTCTTTTTTCAGGTCAGAGCGAATTTGACGCGGCGTAACCAAAATATTGTGCTGAGCGAAAACACTGATGAGTTCACGTTCTGATTGGCTTTTTGCAGATTTAGGTGAGCCATCTTTGCCATAAAGTAACAGGTCGCCGTCTAAATCAAGTTCTGCTTCAGTTAAGTCATTCAACATACTTTGGAAGGCTGCATTTCGACTTGAGTACATACCTGAGTTATAGTCGGCAAAACGGTAGAGCGGTTTGTCATAGTCAGCAGGGTACATCATCAGGCGGTGAATACCGTAATACAGACCACCATATTGGCTATAAAGGTCGGTACGTAGGTCAGCCATGCTGCCACCTTCACGTTTATTATCTTTGGCATAACCGATATGCACTTGCATTGAACCCAACGTGGTAATCGGGTTCATTTTTTCGCCTACGTCCTGACCGACAAGTTTGGCTGCACCTGTGAGCGCACTGACGTGATAGTGCTTTGACATATAGTCAAAAATTTCACGGTACAGTTCATCCAGTTCGCGTTCTGTTTTAACGCGGCGCATTTGACTTAAATAGTTATCTTCAGGACTCGGCTGCTCTTTTAAAACCTGTTGGAAATAGCCTGCGATGGTGCCACCAATGGCATCGCCGAGCTTATCTTTAAATTTTTCATCTAAGCGATCTTGGACTTCTTTAACCGCTTTTTCACCTAAACCATAAACTTGTGGATCTGCAACAAAGTTAGACTCTTGATCAACCACGGCAATGATCGAACACATATTCTCTTTATTTTGAGGAATGCCAAACTGTTCTGAAATATCGTAAATATCTTCAGCCCATGAACGGCGGTCATTTACGCGTCCAGGAATGATGCGTGCGATTTGTTCAGCATTGAGCTTAGGCTCATCATCTGTCCACCATGAACGATCACCGCAGGCAGTTAAGCCTATAGATATGGCCAAGACACTTAGTGTTTTTAAACCAGAAGAAAGAAACAGCTTTTTATTCATAAACAGAGAACACATGATAAAAGGTGAGCCGAAACAGCAGTTGCAGTATACTATGTCGGTCGAAAAAGTGATGAGTTTATATGTATATTGGTCGATATCAACTGTCAAATCATTTGATTGCTGTTCCGATGCTGGGTGGGTTCGATTATTAAGGATAATGAGTATTATTTAGTCTGTTATCGGTTTTATTATGACGGCTGGCGCAAAATTTGTGCAATAGATTGAGGAGAGTTTAACTTATGATATTTCCATTTTTTGAAATTCTTTTTTTTAATAAATTAAACAGAAAATAGTTCAATGAATAGGATGACAACTTTAAAAGGCATCTAATTCCTAATACAACTCACGCTTAAGAGATAGGATAGGCCTTACTTTGTCATTACAAGTCATCTTTGGGCGTGACCATCATGCAAAAAAGATATCAAAACGATGTTTCTAATTTTCGATGAACTATGAACAATAGTTATGGAGTACAGCCAAAGGCTCGATAACAAGCCTCAAAAGCTTATCAAAGAGTAGGCTTTTCTATTTGTGCTATAGTTTAATTGTTACTTAGCAGGCAGAACAATATGAATATCTGTATTGGTGGTGACTTGGATGGTCAAGTAGTGATTTTAAATAAGATGCGATTTAATGCAAAAGAGATAGATCAAAATAAATCATCGAGCTATATCAAGCAAAAGTATGTTAAGGGCGATCAAGTCTTTAATTTTTGGCGACATGCAGAAATGAAAATATGGGATGTTACTCATCAAGTTGAGTTGATTTTAGGAAAGAAAAATTAGCTAGAAGCGGGTAAATAAGCTTTATTCGCTTTTAGTGAAGATTTTCTTATCAATATCGATGAAAAAGCATTTCATGTGGGGTTGGGTGGTAGCAATAAAATAATATGTTAAGGTCTATCTATTGCGCGCTAAAAAGCTTATAGTGATAGTGTATTAGAATTATTTATTTTATTGTATTTACTAAAGTTATTTCGCAATTGATTCAACTCTGCGGTTTATCCGATGTATATGATTTAAAAGATTAATTCTTATATTTTTCAAAATTTAAGAGAATATTTATGTCAAACATTACAACTGGTACCGTTAAGTGGTTTAATGAAACTAAAGGCTTTGGTTTTATTTCTAGCGATACTGGAGAAGACGTTTTTGCACACTTTAGCGAAATCCAATCAAACGGTTTCAAAGTGTTGAATGAAGGTCAACGTGTTCAGTTTACGATTGTAGCTGGCAAAAAAGGCCCTCAAGCAAGCTCTATCACAGTAATCTAAGAATATTGTGAATTAAAAAACCCGCTTCAGTTAGCGGGTTTTTTAATGGCAGCTTGTTTACTATTCGTTGTTAAGATCCCGTAATTCCGCTGCCTTTAGGGATTGATAGAATCTTCAGTTAAACAGGTAACGATATGAGTTCATGGAAAAATTAGTTAGAAAAGCACATCAAAATGATTTAACAGACATCGCAGAAATTCATCACAAATCATTTATACGTCAAGCAGATTCTAAGCAATGGATAGCATCAACACTTGCGGCTTATCCTCGGTTTTTTGTCACGTAATCGTGTCTGATAAAACGGTTGGCTATATTTTTTGGGCTCAAAAGTCTGGCTTTCGAGAGGAAGTGATACTGGAACTAGATCAAATAGCGATCCATCCAGATTTTCAAGGTTTGGGATTAAGCAAAAAACTAATTATAGACTCGCTTAAGGACGTTGAGAATGAATTATTGCAAAGAAATCAGAAGATAAAAAACGTACTGGTGACGACAGGCGTGAATAACTTCGCAAGAAAAATTTATGAAGATTTGTTAGGTGCTCAAGAAGTTGCAATTATCTCTGATTTATATAGTGCACCTGAAGTTTATTTAAAAGCAGATCGAAAAGATTTAGTTTTTTAGCCTGAATGGCTTATTTAAAAAATATATGAACAAATATTAATTGATCTATAAGAAATCTTTTGAAGGACTGATTAAGAATAGTAGAAAAATCCCTAGATAAAGGGATTTCAATGCCAAGTAATCAATATGAGAATAGGAATGAGGTGAAATTGTGATATTTGCTATGACACCCTAAAAGACTCTAGGAACGAGTTTAGTGATGAAAGTGTAAAAGCTGACTCGGAAAAATGGAGTGATTTATGAGTATTGTTGAATTACATGAAGTGAAGCGCCACTTACACTATGCCGATGATAGCAATGATGCCTCATTAAAAAGCTTTATTGTTGCTGCTGACGCTATAATTAAAAATTATATTACAGATAATTTTGGATCGGAATATCCATCTGCCATTAAACAAGCTGCTTTACTATTAATTGAATACTGGGAACAGCACAGAAAAGATGGGGGAGAGGTGTCTGTGAATGGTAACTACCTCCCGATACCCGTACTCTCTTTGCTTAATCTATATCGTAAGCCCACTGTTTGATAGGTGATGTAGATAATTGTATGTATCTTTAGGCATGGTATATTTGAAATCACTGCATTGTAATTGAGAATTATTTGCATTTATTGGGTTTGTGCGTTAGAATCAATTTCAAGAATAAAATAAAATTTGACAATGATGTTTCATTAACCCAGCTCTATTGATTCTCCAGAGGCTGGGTTTTTTATCTGCTTTAACAAAAAATAAAATTAGGTTAAATTATACCGATTGTTAAAATAATTATGAGAATAAAAGATCATGAACAAAAAATTTGAATTACATGTACTCAGCCAAATCTATGACTTTCTAATTGAAAGAGAAGGATTCACTGCTCTGAATCTTCATTTTAAAGTTATGGAATTCTTTAGGGAGTTACATGTGGGGGATAAGAGGAATTTTGTTGTTTTGGCCCCGAATAAAATTTCAGGTAATTTCGGTGAGGTTACTCATATTCATTTATTAAATATTCCACATTTCCATGAAAAGGAAAAATTTATTCATTGGGCACATAAAGCTCTAAATCGCTAAGCACCTCATTTGTAAGAAGAGAATCATGTTGTTTCATAAATTAAACATTTAAATCTCTAGATTTTGATAAGTTATATTTTTAAATCGTGCTAGGCAAAAATGATGAAAATATTTGCAATAGTAAGTTTAGTTTTAATGCTGGGATTAACGGCATGCCAAAAAAGAGATACAGATACGAAAGAGCAGGATAAAACTACAACGCCACATTCCATGGATAAAGATCAGTAAGAAAAAGCTCGCCAAATGGTGGGCTTTTTCAAGAGTTAAAATGGTATAGTAGCGCTGTCATTTAAGTACTTTTTTCTATGTCTGAAACCTATAAATACATTTACACCCAAATTAGTACATTTGGATCATTACCTACACATAAAGTTCTTATAAGTAGTGTAGGAAGGAAGACAAAATTAGTTTTCGCTGATAATACTTTTGTTTATAGTACTGTTTCTGATTGGGCTTTAAGTCATTCGGGTCTTGATTCTAGGAAATCAATATGGTCTGAAGAGCCTAGGTCATTTTTAGACAGTGAAAAAACAAGATTAAGCATCTATAGAGCTTTACATCCTGCTTTTATCACTGAAGCAAGCATTGGTTAAACACTAGTATTTTGTATGCTGCTTATGTAATAACGGCTTATATTACAAATAAAGTTTGCTTTGTGCACGCTTAGGGCGTATAAAGCTAACTCGTTGATGCGGGATGGAGCAGTCTGGTAGCTCGTCGGGCTCATAACCCGAAGGTCGTTGGTTCAAATCCAGCTCCCGCTACCAACGAAAAAGATTCAAAGTTTATAGCCTAGTCTTCACAGATTAGGCTTTTTTTATGGCTAGTTAATTTTATACATAGCGGTTTCTAAGAACGTGCTTTTATACAAGTTACTGGAATGGTGTGTAAGCAGTGAAAGCACAGTATTTCTAGAAAACATCAGAGTTGTAAGTGACGTAAAACAGGTTTAAGTCTTATTCTGATTCTAAAGGCATAATGGGTTTTCCAAATAAACCAATATTTTTATCCCCCCATTGTTTTAATGCAACCAAAATAGGTGCTAAAGAAGTACCGAGTGTAGATAATCGATATTCTACTTTAGGTGGAACAACGGCATAAACCTTTCGTAGAATCAGTTGATCCTCTTCAAGTTCACGTAATTGTCTAGTGAGCATTTTTTGAGTGACATTTGGAATTTTCTTTCTCAGTTCATTAAACCTTAAAACGTCGTCTTCTAATAAATGCCACAAGATAATACTCTTCCATTTACCATCAAGTAAGCCTATGTCAGCTTCAACAGAACATCCTGGTGTGCAATCAAAACGTGAATGTTTTAGCTTACCCATTTCAATAGTATCCTTTTGGTAACTATAAGACGAATTTGTCTGTATAACTTAAAAAAGAATATTAAGTAAACTCAAATAACAAAACAAGAGGACAAGTGAATGAAGGCTATTTCTTATATTGACGGTATGGATCATGGATTTCAAAATCCACTGGTAGATATTGAAAAAACAATGCCGACCTTAAAAGATCGGGATTTGTTGGTTAAAGTCAAAGCGATCTAGGTTAACCCTGTCGATACTAAGGTTAGACGAAACCCAGTAGCAGTAGGCAACACACGTATCTTAGGATGGGATGCAGTGGGTGAGGTTGTTGAAGTCGGTTCTGGCGTGCAACATTTTAAAGTCGGAGATCAGGTCTGGTATGCAGGTGATTTAACTCGGGATGGGAGTAATGCGGAATATCAAGCAGTAGATGAGCGTATTGTTAGCTTAAAACCTCAAAGCCTGAGTGATGCTGAAGCTGCTGCGCTGCCATTAACCGCTATTACAGCGTGGGAAATGTTATTTGATCGTTTCAATGTTGATTTAGACAAATTTGATAATATTTTAGTGATTGGAGGCGCTGGCGGTGTAGGGTCTATTGCGATTCAATTACTCAAAGCGAAGACAAATTTAAGAGTTATTGCTACAGCATCTAGGGAAGAGACTAAAGCATGGGTTAAGTCTTTAGGGGCTGACTATGTCATCGATCATACCGAAGATTTAAACACGCAAATCAAAGCATTGGGTTTAGACGCACCTCGATATATTTTTTCAACCAATCAAACAGAAACGTATCTTCCTCAAATCTCTAAGCTAATTGCTCCACAAGGAAAGTTTGGCTTAATTGATGATCCGAAATCACTGGATATCGTTGAGTTTAAGTCTAAGTCAGTTTCTGTACATTGGGAGTTCATGTTTACACGTTCAATGTTCAATACTACAGATATTGAACAACAATCTCAGCTATTACATCAGGTTGCAGAACTGGTAGATAACCACAGAATTAAAACCACGCTGAATCAGACTTTAGGCAAAATTAATGCGAAAAATTTAAAACTTGCTCATGAACTGATTGAAACTGGCCGAGCGAAAGGAAAAATCGTTTTGGAAGGCTTTTAACTATAGTTTTAAGCTCAACTTAAATAAGTGGGTTAATTTTTAAGTTAAACACTTGAAACTATACAATTAGGATCAATATTCTCAGCAAGGCCATTCTAGGGTTCAGCGCACTAGGATGGTTGTCCTTTTTTCGAAATTCGTTTCACTCATGTACATATAATAAAGAGCTTTTGGAGTAATTTTTTCAATTCATTAAGTATTATGTTGTAAAGAATAAAACACACAACTTTGATTTAATATATTATTCTCAGCATAAGTCTAGATAGAGCGCCGTGTAGCGCTTTATTCTTATTTAAGTTAAATCAAAACATTGCTTTGCGAGTATTAAAAATCTTAGGCACAGAAGATTTCGTATAATTGTGATTATTTGAACACCCAAGAGCTATTTCACTGTTCCTGCTTTTTGCATTTCTTGGTAAAGCTGATCAAGATAATGTTGTTGTTGGACGTTATCTTTAAAGTATCGTTGATAATTCACACTACAACTATCGATATCGGCGATATTATTGAGATTGAATGTCCAATCATCCGTATTTTTAACACGAATGCCTAAGTCATCACTACATTTCTGCCAAAGTTGAGAAAAACGTGTCTGTTTATTGCTTGGGAGTTGGTTGAAACGTGCATAAACGCTGAAGCCTTTCATTTCTGAGTTAAAATATTTGTGAATAAAACCAATGGGTACACCAGCCCAATTCATTGATTGATCTTCTGGGAAGGAAATCCTGATGAGTTTTTTTTCATTCAGTAATGAATCTTGTTGGCCTGATTTAAAATGTTGTTCTTCATATTCTAGTTTTGTGCCTATAGGTACATTGATCTTTTTCACGATCATTGGTTGTGTCGTGGTGTAATAAGGATAATCAGGCCTACCATTGCCGCCTGTAGGGTTCATATTGCCAACACATGCTCCCAAATTTGAGAGTAGGGCGATGCAAAAGATTAATCTAACTTTATTATTCATTATTGATCCTAAAAAAATTTTATTTAAAGGCTATTTTATTTATCCAGAATGAACCCATAGTACACCCTATGCGAGACGTTTGAAATTTCATCTCTAGCCTCAATGTTTTGGCTCAAGCTATTCTAAAGCTCAACATACGACTAAGGCTTTTTAGATGCTACAACTACTATTTTTAAGGACGATTCAATTCATTGCAGGGAACACTTAATATAATTAAAATTTATGACAGCTATAAATAACTTGAATATTTATTTTTTTCATGTATACTTGGCCTAACTAGAAAAAAGTAATGTTTAGTAAATCTTCTTTAAGTATCGCAGTTTTAGTCATAATCCTCCGTTGTTTCAGATCTTAAGCTCCACTTTTATTATTTTCAAAGTTACATCTAGTCATTTATTTTTGACTAAAATTATTAAAATTCAGCAGGATATATTATGTCTACTACAGTTACCGGTACAGTTAAATGGTTTAATGAAACTAAAGGCTTTGGTTTCATTCAACAAGAATCTGGTCCAGATGTTTTTGCTCACTTTCGCGAAATCGCTAGTTCAGGTTTTAAAACATTGCATGAAGGCCAACAAGTGTCATTCAGCATAGAGCAAGGTCAAAAAGGCCCAAATGCTGTAAATATTGTTGCTTTATAAGAAGCATTAAATATAAAAAAGCACTGAACAGTGCTTTTTTAATGACTAAAAATTATTAATTAAATAATTATTCCTTGTTGGAATATATGAAAAAAACTGGTGAAATTTGAAAAAACTTAATACATTAATTGCTAAATCTTCAAATGGTACTGAAATTATAGTCTCGTTAATTCCTCTAAATAAAATGCAAAATACCCGTGATGGCTTGAAATCTATTGAAGTGGGTAAGCGTGTGCTGCTTCAGTCTGGAATCGAAGTGGACTTAAATTTAGATGGTAGAACATTCTATACCGCTTTAAATCAATTATTTAAATTTAACTATAAAGTTGCCTAACTAAATATTTGATTATATTGTTTTTTAAATGAATTAATATTATAGGTATAGAAAAAATGTTAAAGAAAAATGTTACTGTCAAAGATCAATTCGGTACTGAATACTCTATTCAGGCAACTGTAGATAAAAACTCTTGCAGCACAATGTTGCATTCAAATTTAAGATATATCACTGTTGATGGCGAAGATATTCGTCCTGGTTTTGAAATGTTCTTCCAAAGTCTCAATAGCGGTAAAATTTTCAAGTTGATCTGAATGTTATTAGTTTTAATTTGGTCGTGATGACTAATACTACATTATCTTAATCAGCCCCAATTACTCCTCCTCAAATCTATTTGAATTATAGAACAGTTATTTTAGATAATTTGAAGAGGGCTATGTCAGGCAGAACACTTTTGTTAATAAGTGGTTTAATGACATAGCTAAAAAGTATTCCTAGCAAAAAATCTTTTGTGAATGGATAAATTGAATGATTTTTGTACTACAAATGGATTTTAGCTTAAGGTACTGAGTGTGGAAATATACAGTTACGTCCATTTGCTTTAGCAAGATATAATTGCTCGTCTGCTCTTCGTAGAACAGTTGTTTTAAGCTCTTTCCTTTTCCAAGTCACTACTCCAAAGGACATAGTCACTTCTTCAATCCTCGGAAACTTACAAGATTCAATGACTGTGCGTAGTCGATCAGCCATTTTCAAAGCTGAATCTAGTTTGATACTTGGTAATACGATTAATATTTCGTCTCCTCCCCAACGAATGAGAGTGTCCTTGCTACGCAAATTTTTGGAGAGCTCATGCATGACTTGTTGTAAGACCTTATCTCCTAATGCATGACCATGAGTATCATTAATGGTTTTAAAGTAATCGATATCAGCCAATAACACGCAGCAAGAGTTATCTTCATTGCACATGTCTTTTTGAATGGTATCTAGAAGATGTTCACCATAGCGACGATTAAAAATACTCGTCAAACTGTCGTAATTGGCCCACTCTTCAAGTTGACTCTTGATCTCGATATGATGATTAATATTTCTACCGATACTCACATTGTGTGTAATTGTGCCATTACGGTCTTTTAGAGGGGATGAAACGAGCTCTAAGAAATGCTTTTCATATACATGGTCTTTATTTTCAATATCCTGATTTTTTATTCTTTGTAGTTCTATCAGCTTTTGATCATGTGGATATAATTTTGTGATAGGTTCATCTTTTAAATCTGCTAGGGTGTAGCCCGAGAGTTCCTCTGCGGCATGATTCATAAATTTAATTTTAGCTTGATCATCCGTGATCACTATCGTATCGGGTGTTGTATTGATTGCTGCAACCAGCATCGCTTGATATTTAAGACTTTCGTTTTTTTCCGTGATATCTCGTTGAACGGATACAAAATGGGTGATTTCACCTGTTTCAGTTTTAATCGGGGAGATGTTCCACTCTACATCGTACGGTGTTTTATCTTTGCGATAATTAATCGTATGGTTATGGAAAAATAGTCCTTGAGATATGCAGTCTTTTAATTCCTGAATCACGGTTAGATCTGTCTCAGGCCCTTGTAAGATACGGGGCGATTGTCCAATTAACTCTTCTTCGCTATAACCTGTCATTTCACAAAATGCTGGATTGCAGAAAAGGATGTGTGGGCCATTATTCTCAAAGCATGCATTTGTAATGACGATCGCATTAAATGATTGCTGAATTGCCAAAGCCATTAAACTATTTAATTCAGTCGCTGTTAATTTTTTGTGTTCAGAATATTGAGGCATATTGGAGTGAATCACTATGTTTCTTTATTGTTGTACCTATTCTTATTAATATCATAAATTAGGGCGAATTCAAACATGAGGTGCGACAGTTTGAAAAGTCTTATGATAATCAACAAGCTGAGCAAATTTCTCTAATGGTGTAAGCCAATCTAACGCTTTTCTAGGACGAGTATTCAGTGACATGGCA
>NZ_JACBEZ010000039.1:0-30173 GCF_013391465.1 Acinetobacter sp. SwsAc2
AACTTTTGCCAGTGTTGATCTGTCAGCATGGTACGAGGCATAGCGAATAGTAAAATTGGGTTTGGCGATTTGATTTTACTACTTCGCTATTTTTTTAAGCTAAAAGTGTCAACACACCCTAATGATTAAATTTAATCCGACTTACACAAAGACATCATATAGAGGGGTTTTACGCCCTACTTTTGTGCAAATAAAGCAGAAACCTAATGGGTCAATATTATCCAATAAAGTTTCTGCTCTAGTACATGCTTGTGAGCTATGATTTAAAGATTCTTTTCTTCAATAAACTCAGATTGTGTTTCAGAAAAGACTGTGTAGGGTCACTTTTTTCATAACATTCATTTGGCAGTGAGTATTTAGCCAATTTCACCCAAACAGATGAAAACTGTTTGATAAAGCTCGCTTCATTGTAATGAATCCCATACTCTGCACACAGTGCTTTAATTTTGGGTGCGACTTGTGCGTAGCGATTGGCAGGCATGTCTGGGAAAAGATGATGTTCGATTTGATGACTCAAGTTCCCGCTTAATATATGCAAGCCCTGTGTCCCACTAAAATTACTTGAGCCTCGAATTTGACGCAGATACCACTCGGCCCGTGTTTCATTGTCGATATTGTCCATTTCAAAGTTTTCAGCATCTTCAGTAAAGTGACCATTAAAAATCACCGCGGATGCCCATAAACTACGAATAACATTGGCTACTGCATTTCCTGCAAAAACTGGCAGTGCATTTGGCCCAGCAATCATGGGGAAAAAGACATAGTCCTTAATCACTTGGCGTTTCATTTTCTGCCTAAAATCATATGACTCTACCCAAACTTCACGCCAAGTTTTTGTTTTATAGGCCACCACATCTTCTATATGCAGATTTTGTATACCAACATACCACTCAAAAAACACCATCAACTGTGCAGCTAAAGGCAGATTCAGCAAAAAACGAGGTTCCCAGACCTGTGCATCGCTCACACGGACTAAGCCATAGCCGACATCATGATCCATACCAACAATATTGGTGTAGGTATGGTGGATATAATTATGCGTATGTTTCCAGTCGGGGCCTGTGGCCATAGTATCCCAATCATAATTTGCCCCATTGAGACTCGGATCATTTAACCAGTCAAACTGACCATGCATGACATTATGCCCAAGCTCCATATTTTCTACGATTTTAGATACCCCTAATAAACCTGTGCCCAAAAGCCATACTGGAGGCAGCCATCCCGCAAACATCAGCATTGCACGTGCGCTTATTTCGCTATAACGCACAAAATTTCGGATTTTGTAAATATACTCAGCATCTTTTTCATTGAGATTTTCCATCACTTCACGACGGATCGCTTCAACTTTCGCACCAAACTCTTCAATTTGTGCAGGACTTAAATATTTGGATTTACTGCTTTCACTAAAATAAACGGGAAGATTCATATCTATACCTTCTTAAAGGTTGATTACAACAGGACTAACCGCCTGTGAAATGCATAATTTAATTTGTGTGTTATTGTTTTGATCAAGCTCGCCTGTGAGCAGATTCCGCACCACACCCTTAACTTTAGTACATGAACAAGTATTACAAATGCCCATACGGCAGCCATGCGCGGGACGTAAACCAGCCTGTTCTGCACTGTCTAATAAATTGCTTTGAGCTTGAAACTGTTGCTGCGAACGTTGAAACGTGACCACTTGAGCGCTCTGAGTATGATCGACAACAATTTGAAAGTATTCGGTATGCAGATGGTCAACTAAGTCTAAAGCCTGATAAATTTCTGTCAGGCTTTGCATCATATTGGCAGCACCACAGGCATAGCATTCACGTTGTTCAAAACCTTCCACCTTTTGGCTAAGCAAGTCTAGGCTCAGATGTTGTTTATCCAGCAAGGTATTTACATGATGGAATTTAAACTGCGGATAATGTTCAGTAAGTTGTTGCAGTTCTGCATGAAAGGCATCATCCCGCGTAAAGTAAATGAGATCGATATTGGAAACTGTTTGTGGGCGTTTCAATGCTGCTTTAATCAATGCATAAATTGCGGTAATACCACTTCCCGAGGCAATCATCAGTGCAGAGTGAGGCTGACTTTTTAAAACAAATTCGCCCTGCGTTTGGGAAATTTCAACTACACTTTTTACAGACTGTTGAGTAAGTGCATTTGAGATTTTACCCTGTTGTTTGACAGCAATCACAAGATTGCCATTTTCTAAAATCTCGACAATCGAGTAGCTGCGCTGCCAACGTACACCAGCAATGAGTACTGTCACTAAGATACTTTGCCCAGCTTGATAGTCGGTTGCTTTAAAATGATGATTTGGCTGTAACTGCATGTACACGAAGTCATCTGACAAGTGATGTTTTGCAACAATCCGCGCTTTGGCTTTTTTCCATGCCCATAGCGGATTGACTTTTTCAGCCAGAAAATCGATGAAATCTTCGCGTACCCATTCAGGACGGTATTCAACATGCTTTCCCATAGTCACCCTCTGCTTTAGTTTATTTTTATACAAGTGTGCATTATTGAGACATCAAGATAAGGTGAGAACCTATTTTCGACTATGTCATAAAAGGACAAAATCTAACGAATTGACATTTTTTATCATTTTTGTCTAACAACATGAACAGTTTTGCCAATTCACTTTTCTTCTGATCAAAAACAAAAAACCAAGCCGCAGCTTGGTTTTTTAAACATATTACAGCGAATTAGTCTTCAAAATGAATCACAGTACGGATTGATTTTCCATCATGCATTAAGTCAAAGGCTTCATTGATTTTGTCGAGACCCATGGTATGCGTAACAAATGGAGCTAAACGAATGTCGCCAGTCATTGCTTCTTCAACCATACCTGGCAGTTGTGAACGACCTTTTACACCACCAAAAGCTGTCCCTTTCCAGGTACGGCCAGTGACCAGTTGGAATGGACGTGTTGAAATCTCTTGGCCTGCACCTGCCACACCAATAATCACCGACTGTCCCCAACCACGGTGTGCACATTCAAGTGCTGAGCGCATGACATTAGTCTTGCCAATACATTCAAATGAGTGATCAACCCCCAACCCGTCATTTCAACAATGACTTCTTGTACAGGTCGCTCATGATCTTTTGGGTTTACAAAATCAGTTGCTCCGAATTCTGCTGCTAATTTATATTTGTCAGGGTTCGTATCAACCGCAATAATACGGCTGGCTTTGGCTTTTTTTGCACCTTGTACAACTGCTAGACCAATACCACCTAAACCAAAGACTGCAACGGTATCACCCTCTTGTACTTTGGCTGTATTTTTGACTGCACCTAAACCAGTGGTCACACCGCAACCCAATAGACAGACATGTTCAGGGTTAGCATCTGGATTGATTTTAGCCAAAGATACTTCTGCGACAACGGTATATTCAGAAAAGGTTGAACAACCCATGTAGTGATAAATCGGTTGTCCATTATAAGAAAAACGCGTTGTACCATCGGGCATCAGACCTTTGCCCTGCGTAGCTCGAACTGCAACACATAGATTGGTCTTGCCTGACTGACAGAATAAACACTCGCCACACTCAGCTGTATACAGTGGAATAACATGATCACCCGGCTGAACGCTGGTTACACCTTCACCGACCTGAACTACGATACCCGCACCTTCATGGCCTAAAACTGCTGGAAAAACACCTTCAGGATCATCACCAGATAAAGTAAATGCGTCGGTATGGCATACACCTGTATGAGTAATCTTGACTAAAACTTCACCTTTTTGCGGTGGAGCAACATCAATTTCTACAATTTCCAGAGGTTGTCCAGGTCCAAAGGCAACAGCTGCACGTGATTTCATTTTCGCTATCCTTAACAGGTCTTTAACAGATGCGCTACAGCAACCGCTTTTTATTCTCTGTTTCAACCTATAACATGTGAAATGTATAACGTATAAAAATTAGGTCTTTAAAATAAATATGCCGATACGAACTCATTGTCGACCGCTGATTTTGTTGAGCACCGTTTTAACATTGGCGGGATGTCAACTCGCCCCCAATCAAGCTAAGCCTTCAGACCCTGTAGAGATATATGCACAGCATTGGCTTAATGGTCAAGATGCGTCTGTACAGCAAAAACAGGGACTTACGGCCTATTTAGCTCTAGACGAAGCATTTATGAGTATTGCCTCACGCTTACATTTGATACGAGAGGCGAAGCACAGTCTAGATGTCCAATACTATATTTGGGGAGATGACTTTATAGGCCATATGATGTTGCATGAACTGTTAAATGCTGCAGATCGTGGTGTGAAAGTACGCTTATTGATTGATGACCAAAATGGCACTGCACTTGATGAAACTCTCAAAAAACTGAGTGCTCACCCCAATTTTGAAATCAAATTATTCAATCCTTACAAATACCGTCATTTACGTGTGATTGATTATGCTTTTCGCTTCAATCACATTAACCATCGTATGCATAACAAACTGATCATTGCTGATGGTGCAATTGCGGTAACTGGTGGTCGTAATATCAGCAGTGAATACTTTGATGCCAGTGAAAAATTCCAATTTACCGATTTGGACATTTTGTTTTATGGGCAAGCTGTAGAACATGCCAATAGCGTATTTCTAAATTTCTGGAATGATGATCTCAGTTATACAATTCCCCAATTAGTGGGTCGTGGAACAAAAGAAGAACTGGCTCAATTAAAACAGCACTATGAAGCGGATGCCTTAGATAAAAATGTGATTGAACAGAAAATTGATTTGGCTCGTATACAAGTCGATTCAGAGCTAACCAAACATCCTGTTAACTGGGCAAAAGCTCATTTTATTGCCGATTCTCCCAATAAAATTCGTGGTGAAGCAGAGCCTGATGAAATCATTGTCAAACAAATGTTCGATTTGATGGGTAAGCCTGAAAAGCATATGGAGTTGGTCTCCGCATATTTTGTTCCAACCACAGCAGGTGCCGACTATCTCTCCAATTTGGCAAAAAATGGAACTCGAGTTCGGGTCTTAACCAATTCGTTATTGGCTAATGATGTTGCCATTGTGCATGCATTTTATAAAAAATATCGCCGTGGCTTGCTCGAAAATGGCGTCAAATTATATGAATTTAAACCCTATATCGAACGAGAAAAATACACATGGTATGAAGTGGCAACTGGTCATGTGATTCCAGCTAAAGGTCGAAGTTCCTCACGGCTCCATGCCAAATTTTTTGATATAGACGGAAAAGTCTTTGTTGGTTCGTTTAACTTTGACCCACGCTCAGCCCATTTAAATACAGAAGTGGGCTTAGTGGTAGAGTCAGATCAATTGCAAAATGCAATCTCACATAAGTTAGATGAATTTCTCCCGCATATTGCATATGAGTTAAAACTCAACCCTCAAGGCGATATCATTTGGCTTGAACATCAAAAAGATGGAACTGTCATTGAATATCAAACAGAACCTGAAACCACAAAATTTCAGCGTTTTATGATGAAAGCTGTATCATACCTACCCATTGAATGGATGATGTAATTACAAGTGAATGACGTTATCCATATTCTCTAATATACGATAGCTTTCTGTTTAGGTTGAGTTGTTTTGTTTTTAAGCTCAGCTTAAAAATGCTTTAGCTATTACTACTCTTAATAAACGCCATTGAATATAAGACCCAAACAAAATAATTGGATCTCATACCTAAATTCACTCAAAGGCTTGAAAAGTTTTACTCAGTACACACTTTGATTTAACATGCAGCCCTCCTTTTTTATCACTCCTTTATAAAGTTTAGTAATGCAATTTTTTGATTTAAGTCGTCAGTTTAATCTCAGCAATATTTTAACCCCCTACAAAACACTAGAAGATCTTACCCGACAAGAATGGTTTCTAAGTAAAGTGCGTGTTGAACATGACTGCTTGGTTGACAATGACATGGTTGAAGGACAAGTTGTTTTAAAATCCAATCAAAATATCCAAATTGAACTGGAGTGGCAAATCCAAGATACAGGCCATGAACTTTTGGTTCAGTTTAAAGGGATCGAAACAGCTGCAAGTGAAGAGACTTTTGTTTTGGTGAAAGGTGCTCAATTGATCGATGAATCGCAACAACCACTTTCGGCAGGTGCACTCAGCCTTTGGATTGATGGAACCTTATTTCCTATGCTGCCGCAACTACGTAAACAGATTAAAGCGCGGCTTAATCTCTGGGACTATGTTGAATACGAAGACTAAAGCAGACCACTATCTACGAATGGTTGGAAGATTCAGTCATGTGGATAATCCCAAAAGTTACCTAAAGTAAGCCTATTTCAGAAAATAAGTTTTGATAAGCCTCAGCTTTTTTCTCTAAAGCCAAAGGATAGGCACGAGAAGAAGATGGCATCCGATAAAGCCTCAGGTCTCGTCCAGCAAAATGTGTCTCGGACTTCATGCCAATTTGTGGTTTTAACGTACCTGTAGGCATAGACAGCATGAGCGTATCAGTAGCTTTATCGCCAGTGGTCATCACACTATGACAATCGGGCATTTGTTCAAGTAAATGTTGTATATTGGTTGGGGTAATAATGTGCAAAAACTTATCTGAAGCATTGCCTTTTTGGCGAATCACTTCATAGGCCGTATCAAAAATCGCAATGCCCCGTTCATTTAAAAATGTACGGATCTGTTGTTCTTTAAATGTCTTCTGCTCGATATTGAGAAAATAATTTTTATCTTGGAAAAAACACAGACCAAATATTTTCCACATATCATTTTGAAAGTTTGGATAGTAAAAGTCCATTTTCCAACGGGCCTTAGGCGGTGGAAAGCTGCCCAGCATCAATAATTTGGCATTAGCTGGCAGGAAAGGTTTAAGTGGATGTTTTTCAATTTCAACTGAATGTGTCATAAGCTATAGAAAATTTGTCTTTATTCAATTTTAAAAAGATTGGCGTATTTTTTTAGCCACTTGTTTACCCCAAAATTGATAAATTTCTTTGCTAGGGTGGAAACCGTCTTCGGCCATAACTAAGTTTAAAGCCAAAAACTTCTTTAGATCGTACTCTACCCACTCCATCTGATTTTGCTGTGCGACAAATTGGCCTAATTCTAAGTTCATCGCTTTGGCATATTGACCGAACAACCATGCAAGTGGGTTTGGAAGTGCAGGAAACTGATCCATCGGTGGTACACCTGATGCAATTGTTAGTTGTGGACTAAACTTATGTTTGAGTATGTCATAAAGCTGCTTCTGTTTTGCGATCCAAGCCTGCGGCGAAGTGAATTTTGTAATGTCATTTACGCCCACAGAAGTAATGATGACATCAAAATGCTGTGTCTCAAGCATTTGGATGGACCGAATGACTTGATCTGTAGTGAAGCCTGTCGTTGCTTGTAAATAAAATTGAATACTAAATTCTGATGACAGTTCTTTTAAAATTGAACCCAATAACGCATCATCTTGAACATTTACACCAACACCCGCCGCCGCTGAATCCCCCAAAATGAGCAAAGCAAGCGACTTACCCACGCCCTTTTGTCCAATGCGCTCTCCTTCGGGTTCAGCCAATCTTGGTGTATTTTTTTTGACGGCATAACCTTGAAATAGAATGACTGGAATCAAAGCCAGGGTATAAATTTTTAATCGCATATTCAGTGACTGGGTCTAAGCTAACTGAGAGATGAAAATAGTATACGTTGAATTGCACCGATACACAGACTTAAATATTTTTCAGAAATATTGCTGCAAAGTAAATAACATAACACCTATTAAATCAATAATTTATAAGACTTAATATTATTCTAACAATTTGAGTCTTTGTCTTCGGCTATTTTTCTAAGTGACAAATATAATCTACAACTTCACTTGCCATCATACTAAAGCGGCTGTTGGCAGGAACATCAAAACTTTCACCTGCATAATACAGAGTCATTTCAGTCTGTAGCCCAATTTTAACTTGGCATTGACCTGAAACAATTTCAATATGCTCCGCAACATGCGTTTCAAACGTCAGCGGTTGATCTGTAGGCAAAATAACCCCAAGGGTCTTTTGTGAACCATCTTCACATTGAATGACATGACTGATTGAGCGCCCACCAAAATGAACATTGGGCTTTTTTCTGACTGAAACAAAGTCGAATTGTGTGGACATCTTGATCACCTTTTTCTTCAATGCTACCTCGATTTTATGACCAACTCATGAATACACTCAAATGATCATCTGGAAATAGCAACATATGTTTAGAAGGCTGTGGCATAGTTAAAAATAAAAAGGCTGATTTACAGCCTTTTTATTTCAATCATTAACCCAGTTTATTGACCAATTTCAGTGGTAAAATTTTCATTGCTAAACCCAGTGGTAACCACGGCCATTTAGGAACATAGGCTTTTACAGGGGCTTTTTCAATTTCTGCGGCCAACAGTCGTGAACCTGTTTTTTCATCCACTTCAAAAGGTAGCGGTTTGGCACCCTCATTAATTTCTGTACGAATATAGCCAGGAAAAATAGTCGTGACTTTAATTGGGGTATTGAGCAGTTCTGCACGAATACCTTCAGCCAAATGTGCAACACCCGCTTTACTTGCACCATACGCTGTCAAATGTTTCGGCATACCGCGGACTGCACTCATAGACGAGATAACAACCAAATGCCCTGCATTTTGCTCACGGAAAATTTCAACTGCAGCTTCGCACTGCGCTAGAGCTGAAATAAAGTTGGTTTCAACCGTGGCTTTATTAATCGCAAAACTGCCTTTACCAATTCGACGTCCATCTCCAATTCCAGCATTTACAATCACACGGTCTAAATGACCAAACTCTTGTTTAAATGCACGAAAAACTTCAAATACTTGATCATAATTGGTCACATCTAAAACTTTAGGGATAACTTTTATTCCATACTTACTTTCCAGTTCCTGTTTTAGGCTTTCAAGGCGATCTAAGCGTCTTGCACAAATTGCCAAGTTATAGCCTTTTTGTGCAAATTCGCGTGCCATACCTGCACCAATGCCAGAACTTGCCCCTGTAATTAAAATTGTTTTAGCCATGTCTTAATCCTGTCCTTAGATCCATGTCAGTAAGTTTGAGTTTTCGGCTTTAATAAAATGATGTTCATTCAGACTTAAAAGCTGCGGTTCATTGCCCACCAGTCGTAATGTGGTCATGCTGCTGTTGGCAATAGCCCAATTAAGCGCAAAGGTTTTATTTGGACTTAAACCCAAAAGTTTGCCTGCAACCACTGAAATTACACCACCTGAAGTAAACACCACAGCATAGCGCGGTTTGCTTTGAGCCAGTTCATCACACAAATCTTGTAAAGCGACTTCAATTCGACTTTTAAACTCAGGCCATGATTCATCGTACTCATGGTGATAGTCGCCACCTGTCCATCGTTCAATTGCCCCTTCAAATATCTTGGCCAAATATGCACGTGGGTTCGACTCTTTAGCCACATCGGCTTTTAGTAAATGTGGCTCGTTAAAACGCGGTTCGTAATGAGCAAAGACTTGCTGATGATTGAACTCATTCCATGCAGAATCTGTTAAGACATCTACTTCAGGAAAGCATTCAGCCAAAGAAATACATGCCGTTTGCTGATGTCGCTGCATGGAGCCTGACACCACCACAGGCGCTTCTTTTAAGATCTGATCAAAATATTGACCCAAAATTTTGGCTTGAAGTTCACCATTGGGAGAAAGTTGATCATAACTTTCTGCACCAAAAGATGCTTGCCCGTGGCGAATGAAATAAATAGTGGTCATTTGCCTAATATTTCCTTCATTTTAATAATGTATTTTTGAGCAACTTCATTGGCTTCAATTTTCTGTAAACCAATCAATTTAAGTGCGCGAATATGGAGAGCGTGAATCAAAATCCAAAAATCTTTGAAAGCTGGGTTATTGGTCTGTTTATGGTGATAGCGATAATAAATTTGTTGGGCAATCACAGCTAAACGGAAAATGCCAAAGACTTCGTAAAAGGTCCAATTCTCGACGTCTAAACCCGTTTTTTCTAAATAATAATCGACCACTTCTTTACGTGTGAACATGCCTTTAAGATTTGTCGGTTGACGACGTGTCGCTTTAAAAAGTGCACTATCCGACTCTTCAACCCAATATGCCAAGGCCGAACCTAAGTCCATGAGTGGATCACCAAGCGTTGCCATTTCCCAATCCAAGACACCAATAATTTGTGTCGGATGATTCGGATCTAAAATAACATTATCAAAACGCCAATCGTTATGAATTACACAAGTTTTTGAGTCTTCTGGAATGTTATCCTTCAGCCACTTACGTACATATTTAAATGAAGGGACGTTAATGGTTTTGGCTTTTTCAAAACGAGCGTCCCAACCTTCCACTTGACGACGGCAGTAACCATCACCTTTACCAAGATTCTCAAGTTCTGTGCCTTGGTATGGCACTTGATGAAGTTCGATCAGTTTATCAATCACATTGATACACAACTCACGAACTTGGGCTTCTTTAAAATCTAGCTCTCTCGGTAAATTGGCACGTGGAATAATGCCTTCTACACGTTTCATCACGTAGAAGTCACAGCCAAGAACAGATTCGTCCTGACACAATGCAACCATTTCGGGAAGTACAGGATAAAAAGGGGTTAAATGCTTTTGCACATGATATTCACGTGCCATGTCATGTGCAGATTTAGCTTTGGTACCTTTGGGTGGGCGGCGTAGAATTAGATCGACATTGTCGTATTTCAATCTATACGTCCAGTTAGATGCACCGCCTGAGTATTGCGTGACTTCAACCTGCCCTTGTAGATCGACACCTTGTGCTTTGAGCCAGTTTTCTACGGCTACAGCATCCAGTTCTTCACCCGCCCGAACTGTTCCACCTACATCAATCGCTGACATTCTTTTTTCCCAAACTCTCAATCTTTTCTTTATAACTTAGAAGATCATCTATTTTTATTTCAAAACAATGAATTAAAGAGATGATCTTCTCCTCTATTATTTTTTACGACGCGTACTATAGCCACGTTTTGCCAGTTCTAATTTAGCAATCATGCCTTTATGGACTTCATCTGGCCCATCAGCCAATCGCAGTGAACGTGCTTGAGCGAAGAAACCTGTCAAAGGTGTATCACGCGACACACCTGCTCCGCCGTGAATTTGAATCGCCATATCGACCACTTTTTCAAGCACACTTGGCGCAACGACTTTAATGGCAGAGATTTCGGTTAACGCTGCCATATTCCCTAAAGTATCCATTTTATACGCAGCATACAAGGTTAATAAACGTGCTTGATCAATTGCAACACGTGCATCAGCCACGCGCTCTAGGTTTCCACCTAATTTTAAAATTTCTTTGCCAAATGCAGTACGACTCATACCACGATCGATCATCAATTCTAAAGACTTTTCCGCAGCACCAATACAGCGCATACAGTGATGAATACGACCTGGCCCTAAACGACCTTGGGCAATTTCAAAACCTTGACCTGCGCCACCAATAAAGTTAGAAATAGGTACACGAACATTACTAAAGCTAATTTCGCCGTGACCATGTGGAGCATCGTAGTCACCAAAGACTGGTAACATTCGTTCTATTTTGACACCAGCCGTTTCAACAGGCACTAAAACCATCGAGTGTTGATGGTGGCGATCTTTCGTTTCATCTGGTGTATGTGCCATAAAAATAATAATTTTGGCATTGGGGTCGCCTAAGCCTGAAGACCACCATTTACGGCCGTTTAACACAATTTCATCGCCTTCGATCACGGCTGTTGCTTGCATATTGGTCGCATCAGATGAAGCAACGGCAGGCTCTGTCATGCAGAAAACAGAGCGAATTTTTCCATCCAAAAGCTGCGTAAGCCACTCTTGCTTTTGAGCTTCAGAGCCATAACGCCACAATACCTCCATGTTGCCACTGTCAGGCGCATTACAGTTAAACACGGTCGGCGCAAGAAGACTTCGACCTGTGAGTTCTGCAATATGAGCGTACTCTTGAACCGATAGACCTTGACCCAATTCAGGACAAGGCAAAAACATATTCCATAAACCCGCAGCTTTTGCTTTGGCTTTGAGCGTTTCAAGTTGTGCGGGCCACTGCCATTTGGTCCAGTCGCCACCTTGGTTCAGTTCATGTACCTCATGCCAAAAGTCTGTTTCGATCGGCTCAATTTCGTTTTGAATAAATTGTTTGGTACGTTCTACATAATCTTGAGCACGTGCTGAAAGTTCAAACATGGCTGCTTCCTTCGATCTATTTTGATATTTTCGCTTTACATCAACATAACCTGAAAACTAATATGAACAAAATGATTTTATTTTATAGATCAGCATGAACAACATTCATAGTAAGTCACCCATTGATATGGGACTTTTTCATCGCATCGATATCAATTTATACCCACTTTTTATTGCGATTTATGAGCAAAAAAGTATTTCAAAAGCAGCTCAAATCTTGTCGATTACGCAGTCTGCTGCCAGTCATGCCTTGCAGCGTCTACGTAGCCATTTAAAGGATGATTTATTTGTTCGCTCTGGCAGCCAAATGCTTCCAACACCTTTTGCAGAACAAAATTATCTGATTATTAAAAATGCTTTAATTGCAATCCAAAGTATTTCCATGCAGCAGCAAAGCTTCGACCCGAACATGGTTCAAAGCCTAAAAATTGCGATTCATGATGAAATAGAACCGATTGTTTTCCCAAAGTTAGTCGCTCACTTTCAAAAACTTGGATTAAGTATTCAGTTTATGAGTAGTAAGCTTGACCGTAAAACAGTAGATGCTGATTTAGTTTCTCAACAAATTGATTTTGTGATTGATTTGGAACAAAACTTTGGCGATAAAATTCAATTTGAGAGCTTGGTCAAAGACCAGTTTGTGGCTTGTACTCAGCTCCAGCAAATCAATGCTGAATTGTATTTGGCTGCACCGCATATTGGTGTGTCATCAAGGCGAACTGGTGTTTTGGTTGAAGATGTTCATTTAAATCGTAAGCAACTGTCTAGGCAGGTTTTTTTGCGTTGTCAGCACTATTCCACTGCGCTACAAATTTTAGAGCAATATCCAAATGCAATTTTAACGATTCCTCAAAATATTTTGAGCCATTTGCATGTTTCCCCTCTACTCAATATTTTTGATGTTCCTGTGAAACTGCCGCAGATGAATATTGGAATTTATTGGCATAAAAATTTAACTGAAAATAAAAGACACCATTTTTTAAGGAACGAAATTTATAAAATTTTTGCTTAGGCTATTTTTTTATCTCATAAATCCGCTTAGGCTATTGCTAGATAAATTATAAATTCACGCAACTCGACTAGTTATTGGCTTTTTTACTTCGTTAAAAATTTGTTCCAGTTTACTTGTTTAATTAAACATCTATTTTCTTATGAAAAATAAACACTTGGTATCACTTAAAGCATTTTAAATAGTGTATCTGCCATACAATGTCTTTTTGATATTTTTATTTTCTATTGCTCTCCTCTATGTTTGATCACCTGTCCAATAGCTGGCTCATCGGTATTGGCTTCGTCCTTTGCCTGATACTGGTATTTACTTTTTATAAAATACAAAATGCTCTCAGCCAATTTCTCCATCCCTTTAAAAAAGGTAAAACCTATTGGTGTCGAATTACGGCTATAAGTGATGGTGATACGCTAACATGTTATCGCTTTAACTTTCGACGCTCTGAAACCAAATTACGCTTTGCCTATATTGATGCGCCTGAGTCCACTCAAAGCTATGGGCCTGAATCCAAACGCTTAATCAAAAAAATGGTTTATCGGAAAGTGGTTCGTGTTCGCATTACAGACATTGACCGTTACGGTCGTTGTGTAGGTGAAATCTACCGTTTTCGGAGAAGTATGAATGAGGAGATGGTTAAACGTGGTGCAGCATGGGTCTATGAGGACTATATTAAGGATAAAAAGCATTTAAAACATATGAATGCTTTACAAAGTCATGCGAAAAAGCACAAGAAAGGTTTGTGGCGCGGCACCCGCCCTATTCGCCCGAGTGACTACCGCAAAATGAAGAAGTAGTCGACCTGTAAAAAACTCAGCCTAAAAAAAGCCGCTCCATCGTGTAGAGCGGCTTTTTGATTAATTATTTGAAGACTTTAAAGCGTACAGCATCATCCACAAAGCCTTTTTCTTTGGCTTCCCCCTCAACCGAGCCGAAGACCAGTTGTGCACGCAGTTTCCAACTTGCAGGCACATTCCACTCAGCATGGACTTCTTCATCTACAATTGGATTGTAATGCTGTAAAGATGCACCTAACCCTAAGGTATGTAATGCAGTCCAAGTTGCAAACTGTGCTATTGCAGTTGAATGCTCTGCCCATACTGGGAAATTTTCAGCATAAGATGGAAATTGCTCTTGTAGACCCTGAATTACATCCAGATCTTCAAAAAATAAAACTGTACCTACACCTGCTGCAAAACTGGCCATTTTTGCCGTTGTTTTAGCCGCACTTTCTTCATCTTTAGCATAAGACTTCAGTTTTTCAGCCACAAAAGTCCAGAACTTTTCATGTTGCGTATTAAATAAAATCACCGCCCGAGATGACTGTGAATTGAACGATGATGGGCTTTGTTTAATGGCAGTTTGAATCAAATCAGTTAAAAATTCAGGGCTGTACTCGACCTTTTTACCAATGGCATAAATGGTACGACGCTTTGTGATTAAGTCGATGAACTGATTTGACATATTATAAAATCCTTACGGCTATAGTGTGAATGATGACGCAATGTATCAAGCAATATTAATTCCAATATTTGACCAAATAATAAAATTTAGTGCTTTAGATGCAGTTTAAATACTTTCTTATGCTCGCAAATACATAGTTTTGCTATCGATATAAAAAATCCTCCATTTGGAGGATTTTTTGAATGACTTAAAATTTAGCTTCTAAGACTTGAGTGGAAATTTTATTTTTCCATAAGTCACGAAGAACAGGTAAATAGAACTTTTCACCCAGTTCAACCAATTCTGCATCGATCAATGCATGAATCTCATGCATAAATAAATAATCAAGTTCAACTGTTTTCAACTGTTGCTGTGCTTTTGCAAAGTCTTTGCGTTTTTGTTGTGCACGTTTCACTAGAGCATCGGCAAAATCTTTATCTTTAAACTGTTTGATCGCGTTTAAGCGTAATTCAATCACGCCCCAACCACTCAACAACAGTTTGAAAAGTTCAAAGTCAGTCGTGGTTGATTCCCATGTCATTTCTTCAAGATTTTCATTTTCAGGTAGAACAGGAAGTAATAACTCCATAACACTTGGGAAAATCTTTTTGAAATTTAAAACAAATTTAACAGGATGTTCACCCGGATAATCGTTAAATTGCACGTTTTTCTGAACATCTGTCAAATAAATATCAAGCATGGTAACTCATCAGCAGTTTATCTTTAGTCGACCATTGTACCGACTTCACCCAAAGATAAAAACTGCTGATGTTCATTTGCTCTTTAGTTGAGCATCTGGACCAAGGGCTATTTTACATTTGGGGAAATCATTTGCTCTGGACGTACCACTTCATCAAACTGCTCAGCCGTGACTAAGTTCAACTCTACGGCCACCTGTTTTAACGTTTTCCCTTCTTTATAGGCTGTTTTGGCAACTTTCGCTGCATTTTCATAGCCAATCACTGGGTTTAAAGCCGTAACTAACATCAATGAGTCATGTAAGAAGTGATCAATTTTTTCACGGTTTGGTTCAATACCCACTGCACAGTGATCATTAAAACTATTACATGCGTCACCCAAAAGCTGAATCGACTGCAACAAATTAAACGCAATCACTGGCATGAATACATTCAACTCAAAATTACCCGATGCGCCCGCAACATTAATCGTGGTGTCATTGCCTAAGACTTGAGCCACCACCATGGTCATCGCTTCACTTTGAGTCGGGTTCACTTTCCCCGGCATAATACTTGAGCCTGGTTCATTTTCAGGAATACGTAACTCGCCAAAACCACAACGTGGGCCACTTGCCAACCAGCGAATGTCATTGGCAATTTTGTTCAAGCTTACCGCAAGCGTTTTTAATGCACCTGAGGCAAACACTGCTGCATCACGCCCAGCCAATGCTTCAAATTTATTTGGTGCAGTCACAAAAGGTAGCCCTGTCAACTGTGCCAGTTGCTCTGCTGATTTTTCTGCATAATCAGGATGAGCATTCAATCCTGTACCTACAGCCGTTCCACCTAAAGGCAGCTCATACAAGCCTAAAAGTACTTGTTGTAAACGCTTTAAGCCGTGATCGAGCTGAGAAACATAACCGCTAAATTCTTGGCCTAAGGTTAAGGGTGTCGCATCTTGTAAATGAGTTCGACCAATCTTAACGATGTCTGAAAATGCTTGAGACTTTGCAGCTAAAGTATCTCGAAGCTGTGTCACCGCAGGAATCAGTAATTCATTGATCTGGATACTTGCTGCAACATGAATCGCCGTTGGGAACGAGTCATTGGTCGACTGAGCACGATTTACATGATCATTCGGGTGTACAGGTTTTTGTGCGCCTAAAGGATTGCCGAGTTTCTGATTGGCGATATTGGCAATCACTTCATTACAGTTCATGTTGCTTTGTGTGCCTGAACCAGTTTGCCATACCACCAAAGGAAACTGACTATCCCACTGCCCTGCAATCACTTCATCCGCAGCACCGACGATGTATTGCGCCAATTCTTGTGGAATTTGGTTGAGCTCAGCATTGGTTAATGCTGCTGCTTTTTTCACTAAGCCCATGGCACGAATCATTGGACGTGGTAGACGTTCACTGCCAATTTTAAAGTTTTGGAAACTACGCTGAGTTTGAGCACCCCAAAGTGCTTCACTCGGTACTTCAACTTCGCCCATCGTGTCATGTTCAATACGTGTTTGCATTTTAACCTCTTCCTTTTTAACTGAATTGCAAAATGATTATTTTGCGCTTGTTTTCCTTATTTTAATGATTAAGCAAAAATATGTAAATGATAATTGTTATCAGTAAATTAATTAACGGCCATCTAAATTTTGTTGGTAGAAACGCCATCCATCTTCAAGGGTCTGTTCTAAACTGCGCTTCGCTTCCCAGTGTAAAATGTTTTTCGCTTTACTACACTCGGCTGCGACCTGATCTAATTCCACGATGTGCGAATCCTTCACATCGACTGTAGCAATATCACTTTGCGTCACGCTTTCAACTTTTTCAATCAACTGCTGTATCGACACACTTTGACCTGCAATATTAAAGGCTTCACAAGCAAACTGTTGGGTGCTTAACCATTGTAACGAAGCCGCAATCGCATCACAGGCATCGAGGATATGTAAAAAACTACGCTCTACGGTATGGTCTGTGGTTTGTGCACTTTTTCTAAGTTCAATATGATCACGCTGTTTTGCAGCGACTTGCATCAACAGTGGAATAATATTTTTCGGTAAAGGCGGGAATAGTTCTCCGAGCATCGCATTTTCAAATGCACCAGCGACATTGCCCATTCTTAAAATTGCAATTTTCCATTCATTATCCGTTTTTGCTGTATCTCGAATAATTTCTTCGACCATTTGCTGCGACTTGATATACGGGTTTGGATAGCCGAAATTCAGCTCCAAATCTTCTTCTAGATGTAGGCTGGATTCACCATAGACCGCAAGACTGGAAAGATGAACCAAAGTTCGGACACCTGTGCGCTGCATGGCACGCAGTAAACTCATGATACAACTGACATTGTCATTATAGTATTCCAAAGGCTTCAATACAGATTCTTCAAGCGATTTAAAACTTGCTGCATGCACCACCGCATCGATGGAATACTGCTCAAAAACTTTGTTTAAAGCAGGCGTATTTCGTATATCAATTTTGACAAAAGGCACGTACATGCCACTAATAAATTCTAATCGTTCAAGAGTTTGCAAGTTCGCATTGGATAAATTGTCTACAATAATGACCTCTTGCCCATGCGCCATAAAGCTCAAAGCAATATGAGAGCCTATAAAGCCTAAACCACCAGTCACTAAAATCATTGTATACTACCTTTTTATTATGAAGTCCGAATGTACCAAGCAAGATTTGGACATTCCTCTAGTGAAGTTTGATGAGTACTTTATTACTAATTACCTCCGCACCGAGTTCAATTCATGCATGGCATGCTCTAGGTTTAGCGCAAGCACTGCATGGGAAAAATGAACCCTTTCGAGTGTTTTTCTACCAAGATGCTGTTCAAGTTGCCAATGCCCTGCAATGGGTACCTGACGACCAACGGAATCTATGTTCTGAGTGGCAAAAACTCGCAATTCGCCTACCCGTTTGTGTAAGTGCAGCTTTGGCCCGAGGAATTACCGATGCCGAAAATGCACAGCGTCATCAGTTAGCACAGCATAATCTTGCTACAGGTTTTGACTTGGTAGGCCTAGGGGAACTGGCCGATGCCGTTCAATCTGCAGAGCGCTTAATTCAATTCTAAGTGCTAAGTTTTCAAGAATTTGTTGCTTTTAAAAGGTATATTGTGTGAAATCTGTACTGGTTATTTTAACCCAAGCCAATTTGAACTCTTTGCAAGTGCATGAAAGCCTGTCTGCAACCATGGTTCTTGCAACTTTTGGCTGTGAAGTCAAAGTCTTATTACAAGATGCTGCACTCAGCTTATTAAACAATGCTCAATCATTTGAACCCTTAAAACATGCTTTTAAACTGGCTTCAAACATGGTTGATAGCTTTGAGTTTTATGACTTAAGCCCAATTTGGATTGAAACCAAGAATCAAGCTTCTGCTTTTGTTCAACAAACCGAGCAAGAAATAGAATGTGTTGAACTCAATGCCAATTTAATACAGCAGTTTGACCATGTATTGTATTGGTAAGGAAACAATTATGAGCAAAACACTTTATCTCGTGCAGTCTCCATTTTCCGCGACGGAACAAGTGCTGAGTAAATTACAAAACCTCTATCAATCAGGGGATGATGTGGTTTTAATGGGTGATGCAGCCCTGTATATACAACATACTTTTATTCAGCAGCTAGCTTGTGTATTTGTGCTTGAACAGGATGCTGAAAATATTGCTGCTATCCATTCGAGTAACCTAGAAACCATCAGCTATGTTCGGTTTGCTGAGCTATGCTTAAGCCATAGTCGTTGTATCAATTTAAAATAATTTTGAGTGTTTAGATGAATTTAGAATTAGACCAAGATGGTCATTTGGTTGATTACACCATTTGGAATCAAGAGGTTGCAAAAGAGCTAGCAAAATCTTTAGAGCTTGAATTGACTGATTGGCACTTTGAAATCCTCATGGCAGTGCGTCAGTTTTACCAACAGTTTGGACACTCACCTGCAACACGTCCGCTGATTAAGTTTTTAATGAAAACAGTCAGTGCAGACATCAATAATGCCATACTGCAAGAAAAGTTTAATACTGGGCTTGTAGCGCGCCATCTGAGTCGTTTGGCAGGCGTGCCAAAACCTGCAAACTGTTTATAAACTTAAGCTTGTTTAACGTCTGATTGAGCAGCTAAAGCATCGACATAAACCTGTGTCGGTATCGCTTTGATGTCTTTGGAATGTATGGCATCACCACATTCGTTACAAACCAAATATGGCTGAATGCTATGCCCGCAGGTTTTATGGATAAATTGCACGGGACGACCTAAGCCCTCGTCCATCCATTGATCGGCCCATGTTGCCATGGACATCAGCACAGGGTATAAAGCCAAACCTTTTTCAGTCAAACAATATTCAAAGCGCTCTTGACGATCTGTATAGGGTCTTTTCTCCAAAATATCATGTTCAACCAAACGCTTTAAACGCTCAGAAAGCACATGACGAGTGACACCCAAATTTTGTTGAAAACTTTCAAAACGGCGTGCACCCAAGAATGCATTTCGTAAAATCAACATCGTCCACCGATCGCCAATCACCGACAGCGTTCGTGCAATTGAACACGGTTGTTCTCCGATCTCATCCCATTTCATTGTAAAAAACCAAGTCTCTCTTAGGTCTAACGTTAAAAGATTTAAGACCATAAGAAAAGCCCTTTTTACCCAGCTTTTCTTATGTTGTTTTCACATTTTAGTCGGCTCAAAGACATCTGAACGTCATGAAGACTTAAGCACAGCTCATTTCAGCCTTTTGAGGTTGGTCATGGATCATAAAGTCTTCCATTCCCAGCTCACCTTTTTGATATTCATTGAGACGTTTTTGAATGACATAATACAGCGCCTTTTTGTGTGCTTTTGACAGGTTCATCTGTTGAAGTTGCTGCTTCAGATGCCCTAACAATACATCCACAGGCTGGCTCTCTTCTTCCATCAAATACAGATAGCCAAAAATCGCACCACTTAATAGCGCTTCAAAAGAAAATCCGTTTGAAACATTGTACGCGACCGATGAAAATACACGTTCAAATGCACTCAACTTACGCAGTGGATCACGCCCAACCCGACTACATGGGTCTTTATAGGCATACTGGCAAGATTGATCAAAACTTCGGGCTAAACGCGTTAAATCATTTTTGCGTTTTGGCAGATAGTGCGCCAGACCTTGCGTCACTTCTGCAAGCAGTTTTTCAACATAATACTGCACTCGCGGATCGCCCATCGCTACACCAATGGTCTGATGCCCGAGTAGGCTGGCATACCACGCAGTCATGGCATGTACGCCATTCCATAAGCGGTTTTTAATAAGTTGAATATCTGAAATTTGATCTACCAAGATCATTTGACGCATTTTACTGAGTAAGGGACTTTTGTTTTCCACATAGATTGGCATATCCATTTCAGCATTGAAAAGAATTAAATCCATATGCTGTAAAATATGACTCGGTTGGAAATTTTGTCTTAAATCTTCTACATATTCACTGGCACGGCGTTCTTGATCTACGCTGAGTTTACTGACATCTTCAACTTCAATTTGATTACTCTCGTCATCAAGTTGATATTGCTTAAAAATATTGTATTTAATGCACAGTTGACGATATAGATTTTTATCGCTCAGCTTAGATACCATACGGTTCACAACCGTATCGCAGAAATAGTGCTGCTCTAAAATAAAATCAGCAACAGCATGGTCTGTTAATTCTACCAAGGCTTTACGTACCTGCTCTAGAACCAACTGCTTGGCACCAATTTTATTTAAGATAATTAACAGCGTCAGTGGAGTTTGAACTTGCTCATCTTGCGCCAGATAGCGTGCATAGAGGCCCTGTGCAATGGTTGCAGCTTCACTGGCTAATGCATTTTCAGCTAAACAAATCGCAATTAAACTCGACTCGACGTACATGGCATGCATCTGCTGTAAGTCTTCAGCATCAATAATATGCATATTTTCAATACGCTCATCATAAGACACTTGCCCATAACGTATGCAATATGCGCCAAAAGCATTTACGGCTGAACGGTATAAACTGTTACGTGTAGACGCATAGATTTTTTTAGGACGCGTATAGCCATCCCAATGCGACAGGATTTGTGCAATATAGCCTCCGCCAATGGCACCAAACCCATGAATCCCCACAGTTAGTTGATTTAAAGTTTGAGGAAAGCTTTCTTGTAAATTAGGCATTTCCAGATGTGAGCTGTAGATATCTAATTCTGTTAGATAGTCATACATATTTTCAAAATAATAATTGGCATGTGCCAACATGCTTGCATTGGGTTCTTTAATATCTTTAAACAGTACACAGATGCCCCCAGCATCATGTGCCGAGCGGATACCATTTTCAGAGTCTTCAAACATGAAACACTGCGCAGGTTCGAGGTTCAGTTTTTGCGCTGCACTTAAAAAAATTTCAGGATGTGGTTTCCCCTTTTCAACCTCATCACCACAGACCAAAACATCAAAAAACTTATAAACATTGGCATTGATTAAATACTCTTCAGCAATCGCTCTTCGGCTAGAAGTCGCCACGGCCATACGTAATCCTGCTTTACGTAAGCGTTCTAGAACTTGTACCAAACCTTTTTTAATCGGCACACCATATTGGCGCACTGTTTCTAATTCTAATTCATCTGCTCGCTTACGAATCTCTGCATAGGGAACTTCCTGTCCATATTGCTTTTGCGCCAAGGCTTCCGCACTTCGAGCGCTTAAGCCTAAACATGCCATAAGGTAGGCATCTGAAAACTCGACCCCAATTAGCTCTTTGGATGCCTGTTTCAAGGTTTGAAACCGTAAACGTTCGGTATCAAACATTGTTCCATCCATGTCAAAAAGCGCACCGTGCACAATATCATTCTTAAATTTAAACATTTAGCCTCCGTTTTTATGTTTGCACTTAGACTATACAAAAATCGGGCACAGAGACTTTGATCTGATTTTATGAAACATTTTTGTTTAATTATTGATCAATAAATTGGCATTTAGGCATTTTTTTGTAAGCATAAGGTAATCTTAGGTAATCAGAACGTAATCAAAGTGATCATTTTTTAATAAAGCGTGTTTGAAGATGAAATATCTAAAAATGAATTTGATCTTTATATTCATCAATGATCGATAACCATGCACGTGTTGCAGGATTCATCACCACGGTTGAATTCCATGCCATATTTAAGTTCCACCGCAAGCTTGGTTGTTCCACTAGACTGACGCTGAATTTTGCGCGATCTAACTGCTCACAATAAATTTGCGGCAATAAAGCAATACCGACACCTGACTCGACCATTTTGGCAATAAAGTCCCACTGGCTACTTTTGCATAACACTTTGGGTTCAAAACCAGCCGCCATCGCCGCATCTAGAATCACATGGTTTAAAGTAAAGGTGTCTGCATACAGTAAAAATGACTCTTCTTTAAGTTCAGCAAACTGTACCACATCGCGCTTTCTCCACTGTGAATCGTAGTTGGAAAGCAAACACAACGGTGAATCGATAATTTGAATGCCTTGAATGCTGGGTTTTAACTCGCCCAATAAAATCCCAACGTCAATTTTTTTGGCCAAAATGGCTTCTTCAATGCCTGTTGCACCGACTTCTAAAAAGTTCAACTCAATGTTGGGATACAATTTGTGAAATTTAACAATTAAGGAACTCAACAATACTGAGCCTAAAGGTGGCAACCCCAATCTCAGCACACCTTGTTTCAACCCACGAATTTGATCTGCTGCTTCAAAGATCTGTTGCTCCTGCTGCAAAATCTGCACGGCATGTAGATAAACTTGTTCTCCCATATAGGTCAGTTTGACTTCTCGCTTGCGCCCTGCTTCACCTTTATGAAATAGAGGCAGTCCTATCTCGTCTTCTAATTGTTTTAAAGATTTACTAATAGTGGGTTGAGTCACAGATAGTTCCTCCGCAGCAAGACTAAAACTGTGACTTTTCACCAGCTGCACAAATATTTTTAGCGCTTTAAAATCCAAAATTATTCCAATTAAGCATAATTATTATTTTATTATTCATAATTACAAGATCAGGTCAAACTTAAAATAACACCAACAACTTATACCCTGTGGTCTTCCAATGCTTTCGTTCAAATTGCCTTATCGTTCTACTCTTCAAGTAGCTTTGCTGATTGGGATTTGGTATATCGGAACGCTGATACAAGTCGCCCTGTCTTTACCGATATCAGGTGGGGTCGTGGGTCTAACGCTTTTACTTATTTCTCTGTTAGCGGGTCTATTTAAGCTGGACTGGGTTAAGTCGGGTTCGGATTTACTTTTAGCTGAACTGTTGTTGTTTTTTATTCCTTGTATTATTGGCTTAATCAAATATAAACATCTTTTTCTTACCCAAGGTTGGCAACTGGTTTTATCTATTGTCCTTGGGACCATTTGCGTGATGACCTGCACTGCCTACTGTGTTTTCTTGGGCTTTAAGCTTGAAGCCAAGTTTCAAAAAAAGTCCAAGCAGTCACATCAGCTGAAAAGTCAAATTTAAGGAACGATCATGCATATTCATTTCGTTGCCTTGATCTGTTTTATCGGAACGGTACTGGCCTATCTTTGGGGTAAAAAGTTTTATCAGAAACACCCGTATGTATTGCTCTCACCAGCGATTTTTATTCCCTGTCTGATTATTTTGTGTCTAGTGTTTTTCAACATTCAGTATGACAACTATATGTACTACAGCAAATGGTTAGTCTGGATGTTAGGCCCTGCAACGGTCGCGTTTGCCATTCCGATTTATGAATATCGCAAAGTCATTCAACAGCATGCTTTTTCAATTGCTTTAGGCATAATCGTGGGTATGTTGGTTGGTGTAGTCAGCTCTTTTTACTTGGCACGTTTATTCCATTTCGATGCTGCAACCAGTTATAGTTTGATGAGCCGCTCTATCTCTACCCCTTTTGCCATGGAGGTCACTCAAGCCGTCGGAGGCTCAGTCGAGCTGGTGATTTTATTCACTGTGATTACGGGGATCGTTGGTGGACTCTTGGCCAACACCGTATTACTTGTTCTAAAATTGGATTCTAAATTTGCTCAAGGTGCGTCATTAGGTAGTGCCGCACATGGTTTTGGTACCAGTACTGCGTTCAGACGTCATAAAGAAGAAGGTGTCGCGGCCTGTCTCAGTATGGTTTTGGCAGGTATTTTCATGGTGCTGTTTGGCCCAAGTTTAATTCACGCTGTCGTTTATCTTCTTGGTTAAACACCATCAATAAAGGATCTCATGCCACACTACTGAGATCCTTGTTGGCTTGTATGTGTTTAAAGCTAAAGTACAGCATCAGCCCCGTCATCAACGCCAATAGAAAATAATAGGGTAAATGTTGATTCCATTGATATAAGCCTGTACTTAGTAAAGGTGCAAAAACGAAACTCAGTGCTTGCGTAGCTGTGCATAAACTGGCAATTTTAGTTTGTAGCGTGGCTGGTGCGGTTTGGGCTGCCCCTGTGGTAAAAGCTGGAATTAAACAGGCCACGGCGATGCCGTAAAAAACATAAGCCGCTTGGAAAGTCCAAATCTGACCAGCACTCAGTGAAAGTAATAAACCTAAAACCATCGTCACAAGACCGATCCAAAGTAATTGTTTAATTGACCATTTAAACCATTTTGAAATCGCCAGTTGCATCAAAACGAGCGCTATCCCCACAATCAATGAACACTGAGAAAAATACACTGCACTCTGATACGTGTCGAAATGGAATCGATCTTGGATATAAAAACCAGCAGTTAAATTCAGGGTGACAATCGCGACATATAAGCTAAAACCCAGCAATAACCAAATCCCTAACTTTGACCATTGCAGCTTTTCTGTAGACACGTCTTGTAATTTAGCTGTGGTTTCGTCCCATTCTTGTGTCTGTGATGCTTGCTTTCCTTGAAAGCCTAGTACAATCCAAGCAGCCATACTCGTTAGAATAGCCACTGCGCCCCATAACGGTGTCAACATGCTCCATGTCAGCAATAATGTCGTCGCTAAAGGACCTATCACCACGCCTAAACTGTTCAGCGCGCCAAACTTCGCCATATTCTGGCTACGTTCCTGTTCACTGTGAAAAGCCGTCATGACATAACTTTGCAGCGCAATTTGTGGCATCGCCATAAAAAAGCCAGTACTGGCACGGGTCAATATCAATAAACTAAACAAAGCAGCAAATGAAATGGCATAACTCAGCCCATAACTGAGTACCGCCGCAAATAAGCCCCAAGTGATCGCCATACCGATAAAACCGATACTTAACAATTGATAAATGCTGATTTTTTGAGTTTGTTTAGAAATATAAATAGCTGAGATGGCCATCACCAAAGCACCAGCCGAAACCAACGCTCCACCTTGCAGTTCCGTCAAGCCCAGTTGCCGAATAAACGGCGCAAGTAAAGGTAAAATCATCGAAAAACAAGCGCCATTGGCAAGGCTGCCTGCAATAAAGATTTTGTTATTGCTATTCATTTTATTATTTAAACCATTTCTTAAGGCGAGATTACAAAGCAAAGAGGTAGCTGAAAGCTACCTCTGGTTGTGCAATTAGTATTTTAATGTGTAGCTCAAACCATAGGTTCGACCTTGAGCAGGTAAGCTTGAAATAGCACCATAAACTGACTCCACCGCTTGACTATAGACTGATTTGTAGTCCGTATTCCAAACGTTATATACACCAAATCCGACCGTACCTGGGCCTGCTTTGGCATTGGCTATGACGTCCATTGTTGCGAAACCTTTGATTTCAGCAGGAACCGTTGAACCGTACTTTACAGCATCTTTTTTGGCTTTATCAGTACCACCGATAGCAAGTGCTTGAACACGCAGGCTCATATCGTTGTTAAACTGCCACTCAGAAAATGCTGTACCTTTCAGTGGTGCAACACGGATTGCATCTAGCTCTTGCCACTTTCCTGCGGTATTTTTAAATTGTCCGCGGGTATAAGCCATGGTTCCACCCACTGTCCAATTTGGCTGTAGTCGATATGACAGATTTCCTTCAACACCATAAACGCGCTCATCGGTATCTAGGACTTCAATCGTGTAGTTGGGACGGCCAAATTTTAAACTTTTATCTGAGTCATTATAGAAAGTGGTGACACTCGCATTTAAACCGTTTGCAGCTTGTACACGCCATCCCAGCTCATAGTTATTGACTTTAATTGGATCAATAGTTTGACTATTCACAGTAAAACTTGCGGGTACATCACGAAGCATACGTTGAATATCAGGTAAATTGGATCCTTGAGAAAAGTTTGCAAACATTTGTTGAGCATCTGTTAAGTGATAAACCGCGCCCAAATTAAATAATGTCGCATCATGCTTTACCTTACCGCCATTTAAAGTTTTGGCTTGGTAGCCTGGCTGCAAGTCCGCTGTAATTGCCTCCATATACGGCGTCGATTCCTCTACTTGGCTTTCTACACGCTCATAACGTACCCCTGCTTTTAAACCTAAACGATCCGTTACATCAAAGTCCGTTTGCACAAAAGTACCCAACTTTTCTGTTTCTACATCAGGTCCAAAAGCATAATAATTAAAAGGTTTATAATTTAGACCGTTGCTGGCAACAAATACAGCACTATCATACATTTGAATATTTTGTTCATCTTGTTCATTTTCATAATCAATGCCGTAGCTGAGTCCCAAATTGCGACCATTTAAATCAAACTGTTTCTGCAAAGCAACACGCGCACCGTACACATCAATATCTGTTTCCGATTGATAAACGAGGTATAAACCGCCACCCATTGCTTGAGCTGAAGGAAACCAACGCGCCTGTTCGTTACGATAATACGCTTCGGCATTTAAGGTATGACCCAATACATTTTGATTTTCATATCGTGTATTAAATGCATAGCGTTCAGTTTGAGGTTGAGTCTCAAGTTGCATGCCTTTAACTGCAGCAAGGCTGGCTGTATAGGTCGGGTCTCGTTTTACATAAGCTAAATCTGGACCATAGTCAGGTCCATACTCACTGTCTTGTTCATCATTAAAATATTGTGCACCAAAACTTAAACTTTGTTCATCTGAAATATTCCACGTCAAACGACCATTGAGGTCCAATGTGTCCGTATCTTGACGGTCAGTCTGCGCAACCTCAGGTCCTATGCGGTTGCCATGGCTATCCTGAATTTCACCGCGTGTGGTATAACTTGCACCGAAGGCTCCTTGCAATGCCCCTTGATTAAATAAGACACTTTGTGATGCTTCATAAGCCATAGCATCAGCTTTAAAGTTATTACCCGCCGTCACCCCAACTTTAGTTTCAAAGCTAATTGGGTCTTGACCACCACGTTTAGTAATAATATTAATAATCCCGCCTGTTGCTCCAGAGCCATAAATACTGGTCGCCCCTGAAACCACCTCAATACGTTCAATCATAGACGGTTGAATGCTATTTAATTGGCGTGAACCATCGCGATAACCCGTTTGTGGCACACCATCAATCATGTATTGCACCACACGACCGCGCATGGTCATGCCATAGTTTGATGTTGTTCCACTACTCGGTGTAAGGGATGGAACCAGTGTTCCCAAAATATCGGCAATGCTCTTGCCAGCATTGGCCTGTTTCTCAATTTCAGCTTGATCGATGCTATAAACAGTGCCTGCAATGTCCGCAATACTCTTTGCAGAGCGGGTTGCTGTCATCACAATCGGTGCAAGTTGTGTGGTTTCTTTTTGTTGGGCTTCAACACCGCTTGTCTGACTTGCTGAATTTGTTAGAACGTTATCTTGAGCATATAACTGTGTACATACAGCCAGTGTTAAACAAGTCAACTGCATAGGTAACATAAAACGGTTCATTTCTTTTTCCTTTTATTAAACTTCTTGATTCAACAGTTTTTGTTGAGTTTTTTGATGACGTGTAATGATGTATTGGCTCAGTAGTACACTGACTACAGACGCAACCGCCAACACCACATAAAAATTGCCATAGCCAAGTGCTTTGGCTAAAAAGCCCGATGCGGCTCCCCCGATGAAATAAACCAGTAGCTCAAAGCACACTAAAATGGTGAAATCAGTGCCTGCCTGTTCTTTGGAACTGCTTTGCATGAAATAGGCATATAACGAAGTCATCGCGACATAACGAATCGCAAGCATGACAATGACAAATCCCCCCAAGAGCAGATGCCACTGGTTTAACCAACCCAAAATAATGGCTGCGCCAATCGCCCCATACAATGCTGTTCGGCACCACCCCGCCCAAATGAGCAACTGTGTAGCCTGAATTTTTTTCAATAAAAATGCGGCACTCACAGCCGCCAACAAACCAACACCTGCTCCAATCACAGACATCAGCACCCCAATTTGGGCAAGCGTCCATTTCTGGTCAATCAGCATTGGATTGAGCATCGCCATTGCAGGTGCTTCAACCACGCGATAACACAGGATCAGTGCCAAGGCAGATAGAATCTCTGGTCGTTTAAAAGCACGGATTAAGCTTGGGGCTTGTTTAGCGATATTCGTCTGTTCGTTTGCATTTTCTTGAATATAAAAAACAGCAAACATCGTTAAAGCGGTCATGAGTGCTAAACACACCAATGCGCTTTCCCAACCGTAATATTGATATAGCCATAATGTCGCTGCACCACCCAACATACTCCCCAAAGCGACCCCTATACTCTGAGCCATACTGCCTAGACGATATTCAGACGCTGAAAAGGTTTCTACGGTATAACCATCTATGGCAATGTCTTGGGTCGCCGCAAAGCTTGAAATCCACAAGCCAATCACAACAAACACCGCGAGGCCATAAGAGAACTGGGTAAATGCCAAGGCCAATACCCCAAGTACCAGTGCTACTTGTGTAAAGAGCAACCATGTTTTTCTTTTACCTAACTTTTTGATATAGAGTCGGTCAATGAGTGGTGCCCATAAAAACTTAAACGCCCATGGAATATAAAGCAGCGACAGCATTCCAATCCAACGTAAATCTACTCCCTGATGTCGCAAAATAGCGGGCAATGCCACATTGTAAAAATACAAAGGCAAGGCATGTGCCAGATATAAAACAATGACAACGGCTAAGCTCAAAGCTGAGATTTGGCGTGTTGCTCTTTGTGTATTTAGGTTGTGCATATCCACCTCTGCACTGCCCATTGCAGTGCATCAGAATGATCAAGTGTGACGTAGTAAGGCACCCGCCATGCAGCATGCAGTGAAGGTGTATTCAGTCGTTGTTGATCGGTTGGGTCTTGTGCAATTCGAACCAAACCCAAGCAGTATTGAAAAAAAAGTTGTTTGTATTTTTTGTACCAAACAGCTTGCAGTTGACGGTATTCTTCAGGAAATTCCGTCCCGACTTCGGTTTGCATGACCAAAACAAAGTTCTGTTTTTTTAAGAAAAAACGTTCGACTTGACTGAGCCATTGTTCAAATTCGGCGACAGTGACATGCGCTGAAAAGCGCATATCCATGATTTGTATATGTTCTGAGCTATAGCTCATGTAAGTTCCTCAGTCCTATTGAGTGGGTTATGGTTTTGCATAAATGCATTTGAATCAGTTAAATACCCTCCAAATTTTTCATAGAATTTTTGTTTAAAGCAGTAATACAACATGGCCGTTTTTTCAGGCATCGGGATTAAGCGCTGCGCCTCATAGCACATTTCTTCGACCACTGCTGCATAGGGTTTAACCGTATGGTCAGGCTCCCCGACAATTTTGTCGGAAGGTGCATTTTCAAAAATATAAAAACCTAATAGCCTCATTACTGGACGCAAATAGCCTTTACCAAAAGCCGACTTTTCACCAAACAGTAAGTGCCACCCGAGGTCTAAATCATCACCATCGTAATAACGTCCTAGGGTCTGTTGAGAATTACCGAGAGTTAATTAAACTCGCGCACAATTGAATCATGGCTTCAAAACTCGTATCTGTTTTACAACTACGCATCGCTATACGTTTAAATTCTTTTAACTTACAGAAATA
>NZ_JACBEZ010000004.1:0-132981 GCF_013391465.1 Acinetobacter sp. SwsAc2
GTTGCCATGTCACTGAATACTCGTCCTAGAAAAGCGTTAGATTGGCTTACACCATTAGAGAAATTTGCTCAGCTTGTTGATTATCATAAGACTTTTCAAACTGTCGCACCTCATGTTTGAATTCGCCCTTGGTCAAGAGTGAATGGTGATTAGTCATCAACCCTGCGATTAATCGCTTTCATAATCGCGTCCATTTCAAAGCCACGATACATTAAAAAACGGATTTGCTTGGCTTTTAGTTTTGGATCTGTTGCGACCTCAGTTCCATACTTTCTAACTTTGAGTTGATAGGCTTGTTCGACCCAATCCGTTTCTTTCAATTCTTCTAAAATTAAACCAGTGTCAATCTTTTTGGTTTTTAGCGCCATTTTAATGCGATTAGGGCCTTTGCCTTTACGCTTTTGGCTCGATAGCATGATCTCAGCTACGCGTTGATCACTCTGATAGTTTTGTGCTGAAAGCTCTTCAACCAGTGTAATCACTTCTTCACGGTGCATCGCCCATGTAGCCAGTTTCTCAATCAATTCTGCTTTTGAATATTCCTTACGTGTTAATACAGCAAAGGCATAAGAACGTAGACGAGAACCTGTTAAACCTGTGGGTTTGGGCTGATTTTCTTCATCAAAATCTAAAGCATCATCAGTTTCTTGTGTTACCTGCGTGTGGCCGTATTGAGTAGCAGGGGATTCTTCCTCACCAAATTGTTGTTTGAGAGCATCATAGTCAAGGAGTTTGGGGAATTTTGAATTAGGCATAATCGGCTATGAAATAGATCTGAATAAACAAAACGCCCCGTAGGGCGTTTCTGAGTGTAAGCCTAAATGTCGTATAATAACATTTAATCTTTTTCGATACTTTTAATTAAGCATCTAAAAAGTCTGGCTCTTCTTCATTCTCTTCTACAGGCGCAGCGTTTGCAGTCGTCAGGAGTTTTTCTCGAATGATTTTCTCAATGGTTTCAGCCAACTGAGGGTTTTCTTCAAGGTGACGGATCACATTGTTTTTACCTTGACCAATTTTATCACCTTGGTATGAATACCAAGCACCTGCTTTTTGTACGATTTCTTGTTGAACAGCTAAGTCTACAAGTTCGCCCAAGTGGTTGACGCCTTTACCATATAGGATTTGGAAGAGCGCTTCGCGGAATGGAGGTGCCATTTTGTTTTTGACAACTTTCACTTTGGTTTCAGAACCAACGATTTCATCGCCTTCTTTGACCTGACCTACGCGACGAATGTCTAAACGCACAGACGCATAGAATTTCAACGCATTACCACCAGTCGTGGTTTCAGGGCTACCAAACATTACACCAATTTTCATACGAATTTGGTTAATGAAAATCACCATACAGTTTGAGCGTTTTGCATTACCTGTAATTTTACGTAATGCTTGGCTCATTAAACGTGCTTGGAGGCCCATGTGCGAGTCGCCCATTTCACCTTCAATTTCCGCACGTGGTGTCAATGCTGCAACAGAATCGACAACGATGAGGTCAATAGCACCAGAGCGAACCAGCATGTCTGCAATTTCAAGTGCTTGCTCACCATGGTCAGGCTGAGAAACCAGTAGATTGTCAATATCTACGCCAAGTTTACGCGCATACTGTGGGTCTAAAGCGTGTTCTGCATCGATAAATGCACATGTACCACCTGCTTTTTGACATTCGGCAATCGCTTGTAAAGTCATGGTTGTTTTACCTGAAGATTCAGGACCATAAATCTCAACGATACGACCTTTCGGTAAGCCGCCAATGCCTAGTGCAATATCAAGTGTCAAAGAACCCGTTGATACCGCTTCAACAGCTTGTACGGTGTTATCGCCAAGACGCATTACTGTGTTTTTACCAAACTGCTTTTCAATTTGGCTTAGCGCAGCATTGAGCGCCTTGCTTTTATTATCATCCATCTTACAACCTCAAAACGATGTCACGGATATTTACTGAATATGCTCAGTATAGTGACAGATTTAGTCTGTATCTTCTATAAAAGTCAGATCGTGTGCGACACAATATGACGCATGTCATTCATCATCATTATAAGACCAATATTGGTCAAATTGTTGATCATTTTCTTGTCTAAACTTACTGATATCGCGTCGGTCTTTTTTACTTGGACGATGATCAGGTCGAGCTAGATTATGCAACTTTCTTTGGCTTGCAATCAATTCCCGTCGTGTAATACTGACTTCAGTTTCTTCATATAATTTTTGTGCAACAGTAGCGGGGCCACGCACGTCAGAGAGTTCTTTGATCACTACGGTTTTCTTGTCAATACCTTGTTGTATGGTGAGTTCCATTCCAACCCGAACTTCTCTCGACACTTTGACACGTTCGCCATGGTGGTGAACTTTGCCCCCCTCAATTGCATTTTTGGCAATGGAGCGCGTTTTAAAAAAACGTGCTGCCCATAACCATTTGTCAATGCGCATGCCTACAGCATCTTCCGCTAAAGTGGATTTACGCATATTTGGCCGTGACCTCAGCTTGCTCTAAATAAGGAATTAAATCGGTGAGCTGATTTAAGATCGGATAAGGGCTGGATGTCTTGCTTTGACCTAGTGATGAGGGTTGAGCAATGGTAAATAGGTTTTGAATACCATAACTTTCAGCACCCTTTAGTACTTTTTCAGTGTCATCGATAAAGTAACACTGTGTGGTTGCAAAAGGATGGCGTTCATGGAGATGTTGCCAAAACTCAGTAAATTCCTTGGCATGACCGAGGGTTTCGCTGCTAATGATGACATCGAAATATGAGGCCAGCTTCGTGTGTTCGAGTTTGAACTTGAGTCCCTCACAGTCCGCATTGGTGGCAAGCCAGCAAGGGTAGCCGTTACTTTTTAAATAGTCGAGAAGTTCAAGACAGCCTTCACGCAGGCTAACTTTATGCTTAAATTCCTGCTGTAAGGCGAGTGTATCTACGCCGACTTTGGCTGTCCAAAAGCGCGTAGAATACCAATTGAGTGTGTGATTATGGGTTTGATAAAACTGAAATAGCGCTTGAGTACTTTGTTCTAAAGAGCACTGGTGTTGTTCAGCATAACGGATAGGAAGCTGATGATTCCAAATAAAATCATCATAGGCAAGATCCAGTAATGTACCGTCCATATCAAAAATGATAATTGGCTTTTCCACTCAAAAAATCTCCAAGGTTTCAAAGTTCAGCAATCGCGATAGAAAACAGTTAGCAACCGATTTAGCAGTTTTGCTTTATGCAAATATGGCGTAATTATAGCGTATAGCTGTATAAGATTACGGGCTTGCATAGCCCATTGTCAAAAATTGAAGAATACGGGATCTCAATTTTTTAAGTAAGAGCATATAAGATGTGTTAATCGCACATTGATTCACAACAATATTGAACTTCAGCATAAGAAATGATTCACCTTATGGAGAAGGAAGAGTTTTTATAAACATCCGATGAGAGCGCTTACAGCTGTAATTATTATGGAAAATCTTTACTGTTGTTGCTGATCTAAATCAGCCATGGATTACAACGGACTGCATCATTGGTTTTGGTCAGCTTTTCAGTACCACTTAGCTATTCGGCTCTCATGTCTATTTCATCAAATGTTCATTTTACATCGATACCATTAACACCACCTGAGGGTGATTTTCTATATTTGAATCTAAATTCAAAACACTTCATCTGATTGAGAAAGATTCGTTGTATCCAGCCTAGCGCAATAAAAGTAAGTTTTCTGACAAAAATGAAAATGAAAATGAAAATGAAAATGAAAATGAAAATGAAAATAAAGGGGTTTTGCTGGTTATTTAAACAAGAATCGGTTAAAAAAGATGTGGCGAATGAGAATAAAATAGAGAGGAATAGATGAGTGAATTAAATTTAGATTTTTTAGATGAAACCTTAGATAAATATGAAGCAAAAGGTAAGAAAAAGGCCATTAAAAAAATCCGTATTGGTTATATGCTTTATGCAAAATTTATGTCGAATAAAAAATTTGCAGAAAATGTAATGAGTTCATCTTTAGATCCAAATAAGCGGACTTATCGTAATACCAAGATTAAAATTACACATGATGAATATGAGCTAACTTTTTTACGTAATGATGATTAAATATTCAATTGTGTAAAAAAACTAAGGTTTCATTTCTTTGAAATATTTGAGCTGTAGAGTGTATGGCATAAAGAAATGAAAATATAATGATTAGATGATGTTTGTGCAGTTAAACCTGTTTATTTGGAGAGAGGTAAACAGGTTTTTTATTATAATAACTTTCTGGTCTGAGTGATTACAGACAAAAACCCGATTTGTTTTCATACTGATCGGGTTTTTATTTTTCTATTGAAATAAAAATAGTGAGAAAGATGATTTCTGACATCTTTTGATCATATTATTCATGGATAATCTTTTTTATTTTGAGTTGCTTCGATATGTCAATTGTTACTGCAAATGAACTAGACGATATTCTAAAAGAATTAATTTCCAAAAATAAAAAGCCTGAAAAGATTTTGATTGGTTATAAAGCATATAGCGAGCTTATGAATGACCGTAAATTTTTGCATGAAGTCGCTAGTTCGTCTATGGATCCGAATAAAAGAAAGTATCAAAAGATTAAGATCAAAGTGACGCAGGATGAGTATCAATTAGAAGTGAAGTGTTCAGATAAAAATGAGTCGCTGTAAAGTAATTTAAAAAAAACTGGAGAAAGGGTGCATTTTTTAATTGATGTATTTGAAATGCAGGTTTATACTACACTCGAAATTAAAGCGCTGTAGCTTTTCTTGTTTTATATCCCACGCTCCCATGCGTGGGATTTTTTTGCGCAATGATTTTTCATAAAGAAATCACTTGGATGTATAAAGCTGAAAAGAAATTAAGAGTAAGCACAAATTAGAAACGGTCAGCTTGTGACTTTCTATAGCCTCAATATTTAAGGTGTGGGTAAAGGTAAAGTCAGGTTGATTGGACCACTCAACCCAAAGTCAAAAGAAGAATTGGAATTGAGTGATATTTCCTGAGTGTCTTAGGCGTATAATATTTTTAAGGCAGTGTTGAAAAAGTGTTCGCGTGTTCTCCTCTGAGGTGACTGTATACCGTTGAATACGAGGCGATCAGCATGCTGCTATCCCAATAGATGAACTTCTCGATCTATAACTTAATGAATAAAAAGGCGGTCTCATGTTTAAGCCCACAACTGCACCTCAAGATGCGCTGATATTGCAACTTGTACCGATTGTGACTCAAGCGTGCGAGATTTTACGAGCAGAGTATCAAGCTTATGTTGCAGGTGGTGATTTTACAGTTGAACGAAAATCCGATCATTCACCCGTCACGCAAGCGGACTATCGTGTCAATCAATTTATTACTGATGCTTTAAACAACACCTTTCCTCATTTGCCTGTTCTTTCTGAAGAAGGGCAGCATGTGCATAGACAGCAGTGGCAGTCTTTTTGGATGCTTGATCCTTTAGATGGCACCAAAGAATTTTTGCATCAACGTCCTGAATTCACCATTAATCTCAGTCTAATTGAGGGTGCACATACAACTTTTGCTGTGCTGGCTATTCCTTGTGAACAGCAAATTTACTTCTGTCCACTACAAGGTCAGCCTTTAAAATATAATATTGAAAAAGACGTATGGTCTGAATATGTTCCAGTTGAAAACCACAGTGCTGTTAAAGTCGGCTTAAGTCAAAGTAGTCAGAGTAAACCACAGTACCATGTGTATTTAGAGCAGTTAGAAAAACTTACACCTATTCAAGAGTATCGCGCAGGGAGTGCATATAAGTTTTGTATGGTGTTGGAAGATCGAGTCGATATTTACCCGCGCTTTCACCCAACGAGTGAGTGGGATACCAGTGCTGGGCAGTGTTTATTGGAGCGAATCGGTGGTGGTTTGGTTGATTTTCAGGGACGACCATTCGTATATAACCAAAGATTGAGTTTACTGAATGGAGGTTTTATTGCATATCGAAATAAAGATATGAAAAAACTGGCATTACAAGCACTTGAACTAATGCCTTCGTCGGCTTGAGCTAAAAACTGAGCGTGCTATAGTGTTTTTTGAATTATTGAGTTGCTAGTGATTATGGCCTTAGAGTTACTCCCGCCTAGTATGTTAAAGGCAATCGATTTATTGCCAGATGCAAAAACGCCAGTGACGTTGTTTACACGTCATTCCATTCGTGAAGTAGTTACGGGTCAGGGGCTTGCAGGCTATGATTTACAGTTGACGCATCAAGGGCGCGATTTGGCGGAGGCGTGGGGTTCCTATCTGATCGATAATACGGATCGAGTGATACAACACTGTATTTCTAGCCCAATTCAACGTTGTATTGATACCGCTGCGCTAATGATTCAAGGGGCAGATGGACAAACCCTTGAGCCGAATACCCACCGCATTGAAATTATCGAACAAGGTTTATTGGTTGAGCCAGGCAGTTTTGTTTTGGATATTAAGCAAGCCGGGCCTTATTTTCAGCGTCAAGGCGCTCTAGGATTTATTAATAGCTTTGTGAATAATGCCTTACCTGGTATGAAGCACCCAATTCATGGCGTCGTAGATGTATTGGAGCTCATATATAACACGCATCCGAACAATCCCTATGGTTTGAGCCTTGCGGTCAGTCATGACACGATTTTAGCCGCAATTTTGGCGGTTATTTCAGGGCGCACGATTGTGACCAAAGAAGACTGGCCGAAAATGATGGAAGGTCTTTTTGTGTGGTTTGAGGGAGATGTGTTTTTGGAATCAAAATTGAAATGGATTTGGCGCGGGGAAATGAATGAACTTAATATTCATGAGTTTCAAAATCTGTAAGTGCTTTGTTCAAAAATAAAAATTAATTCAACTATAAATCTCGTTCATTCATTTAGACGTTCGTTTAAACGAGAAAAAGAATATACGAGATTTATAGATCGATCATTTGTCACCGTTATTGAATGATATATCGCATCAATTTAAATTTTTGCTTTGAGTCGATTGGGAAAATCGAGCAAGTCGATACTTAGGCCTTCATCATTTAAAGGCCATAATGAGGTATTCACCGCTACGCTGTGCTGATGAATACGATTGTATTTATCTGCAGCAATGAGCGTGGCAATCTCATGATTCGAAAGGGTATAAGCATTGACAACATCGGCTGGATATTGAGTGCGGTCATAAAACTCAGCTTCCGTTTCCCCTTGGTGCAGTGCAAAAATACGTTCAATTGCAGGCAAGTAAACGCCATAGCCTAACCATGCATCAACGCCCTGAGAAGCCTGAATTTCTGCGGTTCCCCGCATATTTGAGATGACTTTGGCGAGTATGTCTTTTTCACCTTTGGTATGAAAATACTCAATATATTGTTGTTCTGTCGGTTGGAATTTTTCAAGTGTTGGAAGAAATTTATTAATCATGCTATTCCCCAGTAGAACATTCTATGTGGTTTCATTATAAGAAAACAGAATACCATAATTTATTTATGGGATTTTAGTCATTTTGGATCTAAAAATTAAAATAAGCTACGTGCTTACAAAGAAAATTAATTGAAATATATTTTTTAAAGAAATTGACTGACAAATATTGGCACTATATTGGTGCAAATTTAAATGTATAACTTATCATTATTTTTCATAAATTCAAGCCCTGTCACAGAACTTTTATTTTTCGAACATTAGTTTCAAGACCGATAAAAAATATGTCCTGAAGTGACAAATTATGTAAATTGAATATGTATAGAAAATAGTGTTAAATAATTAAGCTTTTGATTTATATAAATTATTAATGGTTTTTTAATTTTTATTTGTGACTATTTTGGGGGAAGATGTGAAAAGTGTGAATGAGTTCTTGTATTGCAAGCTAAGTCTTTGCGTTGTAACACTGATGCTTGCTGCGTGTGGTGGAGGTGGTGGAGAAAGTGGAACCGAAAACTCTACAACGCCTGTAGTGAAAACCTATGCGGAACCTACACAGGATGTGGCTGATGGAAATACATTGGGTTATTTTGATTACGATGCAAACTCAAAAATACGTGTGATACGAAATGATTTAACTGGTAGTTTTGAGGCGATGTTGCAATTTGGTCAGAGTCATGTGGTTGATCCAAATGGTAATGAAAGTAAAAAAATGCCACGTCTTACGATGGAAAAAGAAGCATTGTTATTGGTTACACCCAGTCAAGCAATGGGAACAATCGAGAGGCTGAGTGCAGACATCTATATGAATAACCAATGGTTAAGAACTATTGAATTGGATGATCCAACACACATTCCTCAGTCTGATCAAACCAATACCGATGAGCGTCCGCGTGTGCAATATAGTAAGCGCGCGTGGAGTGCTCGACTCAATTGGGATGAAATACGCCCTGGTTTACGTATTCAGTTTAAAGATTTTCATGGACGTCAGGGACAAATTACGGAAGATAAAATTGACTTTGCCTCTCCAGGAGAGTTGGTCTTAAACAATATTCGTATTGGCATGTTAACTGCTCCCCCTGTTTCCAATGGTCACTATATGCTGAATGATCCTGTTCGGGCCGGTTCAGATTACTTTCAAACGATTCCAGCTGCTGAAATGACCGTTGCAAAATATGATGATATTCAGTTAGATCGCGTCATGATTGCCGACGGGACCATTTACGATACGGCAAGTGCCAGCCAAGGTGGGGTTTATGAGGGCGACATGCGTGAAAACGTGGGTAAGTCGACATTTAGCGTAGGCATTAATCTAGCAAACTGGGGAATTACCAGTGCTTCGATGGCAAGTCAAAATCAACCACAATTAACCCAAACCGTAGTTGCACACCATAGCCGTGGAAAATATGCCAATGGCGAAAGTAATCATGGTTTAAGTGGTGGTAACGGCATGCTGACGTTGTATGATTCGGTTGGAAACGAGTTTAGTCATGAAATTGGGCACCACTATGGACTGGGGCATTATCCTGGGCAGGAGGGTGATAACCAGTTTTGGACTTCACATCATGCGGATAGTGGTTGGGGTTATATTCCGTATCGCAATATGATGCGGGGTAATTTAATTTGGAATAATAAGGATTTATGGGCTGCTTCTACAGGAATTGCAAATTTTTTAGCTTTATATCCGCATAGCCGAGATGCAATGTCTGGTGGTTATGCATCAAGCTCAGTTTCACGTTATACCCACTATACGGGTTATAGCACTTATTTAAAAATTCAACCGCACTTTAACCGCTATGTGTGGGATAAGACTTCACCGACGGGCTATAAAAAATGGAATGAAGTCATACGGCAGATGGAAGTGGTTCAGCCTACTATGCCAGATTCTGCTGCACCTGTTTGGTATCAACCAAAGCAAAACTATTTACGCCCACGTGTCTTTGGTGAGCCTGTAGTGACCATTTTGGGTGGCTATGACCCTGTTGCAAAGGTTGGGCTACTATATCCTGCGGCACGTTCAAATTGGGGCAATGTCTATGATTTACCCGCTGCAAATACGGCGTTAAATCAGGATGCATGTTGGTTAAATGTACAGTATCCAAATACAGTAACCAATATTGCACTGGCTCCGACACGATTAGGTAGTAATGCCAATAAATTACATGTCAATTTAGCGCTTGCAGATCACCCTCAAAAAGTTGATTTATATTGTAAGCAGGCCAATGCTGCTGCCAAATTATTATCGACTACAGTGATTCCCCAATATGCTACGGCTATTACGCCTGCAGTTAAGATTGGGAAAGCACAGGGTTATAAAGCCTTACGCGATGTAGAGTTGCCCCTACTTGAGCAAGAGCTACTGAATCAAGCGGCGAACAATATTATTGTTTTGTCACCAAACGGTTTAATGCTTTATCAGGCTTATAAGTCATATAAAAATGAGATGAGTTTAGCTGCACAGCAGGTACTTGAGCGTTATGAAGAGCAAGAAACTAGGTGGATGCGTTTAAATCGTTGGGTAAATGTTTATTATGATGATTTAGCCAAAGATGTACCTGCTGCGATTGATGCACTCAATGCTTTTATCAAACAGCTAGGTTTACAACAAGATGACCCACTTGCACAAAGTGGATTGTTGAAAAATAACAAAAACTGTTTAAAAACGGAGTTAACTGCGAACAAAAAAATGGATGTTTACATTAGTGGTCCGTCGGCTTGTACTGCTGATGATACTGAGCAGTGGGTTTATGACAGTTTAGGACGTATCCATAGCAAAGCGGCTATGGGACAATGTTTAACGGGTAATGGAGGAAGTGCTAAAGTCACCTTGACTGACTGTGTGGCGAATAATACAGCACAAGTGTGGTCAATGGATGCGACGACGTCTGCTATTAAACAATCAGGACAGTGCTTAGATCTAAACTCGGGTAATTTGGTAAATAACCGTCAAATAGCAATTCGATATAGTTGCTCTGGAAATAATAATCAAAGATGGACAATGCTGAATCAAAATACAAGCTTGATTTTGGCTGGGGCAACCTCAAAAAATATGGGTATTTTAGTGAAAAACTTGAAAGCTCAATCTTTGAATTAAACCACTGCTCATCTGGCAAATGATTCAACATAAAATGAAAAGAGCTCCCTAAAGGGGGCTTTTTTTGTAAGTAGATGTTCTCGTGGGTGTTAGAGAGCGCTTGCTAAATTTTATTTGAGTTTTAAGCTGTATTGTTAAGTAACAGATGTATTGGAAAAGGTTTAGGCGTTGGAAGGTTCAAAAAATAGATACAAAAAAAGCCCTTTAAAAAGGGCTTTTTTTAATGCATAAATTAGTTAGCTAAAGCTTTAACTTGTGCATTTAAACGGCTCTTATGACGAGCAGCTTTGTTCTTATGGATGATGCCTTTATCAGCCATACGGTCGATTACTGGTACAGCAGTTTTGTATGCTTCAGAAGCAACTGCGTAATCACCAGCAGCGATAGCAGCTACTGTACGTTTGATGTAAGTACGAACCATAGAACGTAAGCTTGCGTTGTGTTTGCGTGCTTTAACGTTTTGACGAGCACGTTTTTTAGCTTGAGCAGAGTTTGCCACTCGTGCACTCCTTGAAATAGATTGGTCTGGGCGGGCTGAAATTCAAACTGAAAACCACATCAGAAGAACAATCACCAGCCCGTAAACAAGTGGCATATTTTGATTAATATACGCAGTGAAGTCAAGTCTTGACATGCTTTGACTATATTTAAGATACATAAAAATTCTAAAGAAAAGGTAAGATTAGCCATCTGCATGGGAGTTTGTATAAAAATGACACAAAATATAGAACAAGCGATTGTGATTGGAGCAACGGGTTTGGTGGGCTTAAACCTGATTCAACAATTACAACAACTGCCAAGTTGTAGCAAAATACTGGCTGTGGTCAGAAAGCATAATGTGCAGCTCGATCACTATGACAAAGTTCAGCAACTGGAGCTGGATGATTTTTTATTACTTAACCATGAAGATGTTCAGGGCTACAGTCATGCTTTTAGTTGTTTGGGGACGACTTTAAAGAAAGCTGGCTCAAAAGAGCAGTTTTATGCCATCGACTATGTGGTGAATGCACATTTTGCTGAGTTGTTTGTTTTGACCAAAACCCATTATGTGTTGATCAGTGCCTTGGGTGCGCAAGCCAATTCAAAAATTTTCTATAATCGCGTCAAAGGTGAGCTTGAAGAGACTATTCGAGGACTCGATTTATATAAGGTCAGTATTTTGCAGCCATCCTTACTGATCGGACAGCGTAATGAAGGTCGCATGTTGGAAGATATATTCCAAAAGGCTTATACCAAACTATCGCATTTTATACCAAAGCATTTTAAATATAAGCCAGTGACAGCAGAACAAGTGGCTCATACTATGGTCGAGGCTGCCCAAACGCAGACCGAGAAATTTGAAATATATGATAATTTACGCATACAAAAGACAAAATGAGGGGAAGTGTGGTGACGACAGCATTTGTGACATGCGATTTATTGGATGATCATCCTGAACTTGATTTACAAGTGGTCAGCCCATCGATGGATGGTAAGTTCTTTAGGAGCTATGGTGCACGTAAAACCTTTGGTGGTGAGGTGGTTACGGTTAAATGCTTTGAAGATAACTCTCGGGTGAAAGAGCTGTTAGCAACAGATGGTACGGGTAAAGTATTGGTTGTGGATGGTGGCGCTTCGATGCGCTGTGCCTTGATGGGAGACTTAATTGCAGAGTCAGCAGTCAAAAATCACTGGAATGGTGTGGTGATTTATGGCTGTGTCCGTGATGTAGATGCCATTGCTGAACTAGATTTAGGTGTGCATGCTTTAGCCGCCATTCCACAAAAAAGTAACCGTAAAGGTGTAGGGGAAGTTGATATCAGCCTGCATTTTGGTGGAGTCACCATTCAATCAGGTCATTATCTCTATGCGGATAATAACGGCATTGTCATTGCAAAAGAAAAACTGGTCGATGCATAAGTAGCAACCAGACTCATAACAACATAAACAAAAGATATGGACGTGTAATATGGTGAAGCATCAAATTAAAGTGATTCAGGCTCTTTTTTCGGGGCTTGCGCAAGGTGGGCGTGGTGTAACAGGAACGCCGCATCCTAAACAACCTGAGCAACCTTTAAAGCTCTATGAGTTTGAAGGCTCGCCATATTGTCGTCGTGTGCGTGAAGTATTGACTTTGTTGAACTTAGATTATGAAGTGTATCCATGTCCTAAGGGTGGAACTAAATATCGTCCTTTGGTGAAACAGTTGGGTGGAAAACCCCAATTTCCTTTTTTACTCGATGAAAATACAGACACTAAGCTATACGAGTCTGAAGATATTATTCACTACTTGTTTGAACAGTATGGACGCAGTGGTAAAACACCGAAAAAGTATGCACATTATCCCAAAACGCCTTATGTTGCTTATGTCGGTACATTGGTAAATGGAGCGCGTGGAGTGTGGATCAATAAGAGTATTAAAGATCGCGTAGCGCCAGAACAGCTGTTACAACTTTGGGGATTTGAAGCCAGTCCTTATACTCGGATTGTCCGTGGTTTGCTGACCGAGTTGGAGCTCCCTTTTAAGTTTCATAATGTGCCTAAAGAACGTTGGCAAGATCAAGGCCCAGCAGTACTGCGTTTAAAGCCGGGCAAATATGTACCTTTGGCAGGTGGAAAGCGCGAGCAAGTCATGCAGGTGATGGGGCGTGATATTCAAGTGCCATATTTGGTTGATCCGAATACCGAAACAGCTTTGTTTGAGTCGGCAGATATTGTTGCTTATCTCAAGCAGACCTATGCAGCATAAGAAAAAGGCATCTCTTAGAGATGCCTTTTTTAATTCCTAAACATTGGTGTTTTATCGGGTTGCTCTAATTTTTTGTCATTACAATGGAATGATTAAGTGTATATATATTTAGTTTTTATAAAAATATTCATTATTTGATTGATAATACGACACACATTCAAACATCCGTAGCGTTGAGGAAACGTGTAATTTCTTGGGAGAATTTGCGCGGTTCACTCAATAAAGGCGTATGCCCAGATTTTTTAAAGATCACTATTCTTGCATGAGGCACACTTGAGGCAATCAGCTTTTGTCCTTGAGCAGGATAAAGTTTTGAGCCTTCACCAATAAAAAATGTAGCCGGTCGGTCAATCTGACTGAGCGCACTGCGATAGTCTTCTTGATGGTCAAGATAATTTTGAATATACCAAGCCATATAGTCTAAACGCTGGATCGGGAGCATGAATTTTTGCAAGTATGGCTGTTGAAATGCTTTTTGAAATAAAGCCGCAGTTCGAGATGGTGTGGCTTGTAGTTGAATAAAAGCCAACCATTGCTTAACCAGTTCTGTACGCATGGACGCTGTTAAGTCTGAGACCAAACGATACTGCACATTTTGAGCCAATAGGTCTGCAATGTTTTGTAGGATGACTTTGAAATCGGCATGCTTTTCCGCAAATAAACCATGTGGCCAGTCTGCATCGACGCTAATCTTGGGGGTTTGGTCAATGTGTAAATAGCTGCGGAAATGGTTTTGAAAGCGACCATACTGCATGCCATGCATGGCTGTCGTGGCGCCCATAGAATAGGCAATCACATGGAATGCTGTATCAGCATATTGTTTTAGAAAGCAGTTTAAATCTTGCCAGTGGCTGGAAATCGCATCCAGTGTGGGAATTTTGCACTGCGCTGAACCACCAAAACCCCGCCAGTCAGGAATGTAAAAACGGTACTTTTTACGGTGTTGATATAAAAAAGGTAGCCATTGCCAACTTTGCATCCCTAAGCCAGATAAAACCAGTACAGGTGTGCCTTGTCCAAATTCTCGAACATAGAGTTTTTCGCCATCTGGCATTAAATAATGTGGCATGGTCCATCCTTTGCGTGGCTTATTATTTTTCGAAGTTTTTAAGCGCTGGAATCATGGTCTCTAGCCACTCAATCCAACCACATTCTAAATTAATTCCAAGTTGTAAAATCATTTTATGAATATATAAGGTACGATCATTTTCTTCAGCATGACCAAAGTCTTTGGCAAAAATACTTTGGTAGATCTGCAATTTTTCTTTGTGTAGGATCAGATGGCGTTCAAGTTCAGGCAAAACTGTATTGCCACCAAGCTGAGCCTCAACACGCAGTCTCACCATCAGTTCTTCACGGAGCTGGGCAGGTGGGCTTTGCTTTACTAACCAGTCCGCAAGTTCTGTACGTCCAAGCTGTTCTGCTTGATAGGTTTTTTTACGCGAGGTAGCACCATCATCTTCTACTGTTGAAATCCAGCCTTTGCTCTGCATAGCGCTGAGTTCTCTATATATCTGTTGATGTGTTGCATTCCAAAAGAAGCCCATTGAACGGTCAAAACGACGCGCTAACTCAATACCTGTGCTTGGTTTTTCAATCAAACTGGTCAATAAAACATGAGCTAATGACATTTCGGTAATATTTCGCAAATAAAATGGACGTAGAGTCATTATGCAACATGTTGCATAAAAAACAAATCTCGATTATAAAGATAAACATTATGCAACTTGTTGCATTAAATAATTTGATCTAACCTTGTATTTAAAATACCAGCCAGCGAAAGCACGCCAAGGAGTACACATGTCTAATTATCCGCATTTACTTGCGCCTTTAGATTTAGGCTTTACCACATTAAAAAACCGCGTATTAATGGGATCTATGCACGTTGGACTTGAAGAAGTTGAGGGTGGTTATGATCGCATGGCGGCATTTTATGCAGAGCGTGCCGCTGGCGGTGTAGGGCTCATTGTAACAGGTGGTATTTCACCGAATGATCATGGTGTGACTTTTCACGGTGGTTCTAAGTTAGATACTTTAGAAGAAGCGGAAAAGCATAAAGTCATCACACAAGCCGTACATGATGCGGGCGGTAAAATCGCATTACAGATTTTACATACTGGGCGTTATTCTTATCAGGCTGAAAACGTCGCACCATCTGCAATTCAAGCGCCGATTAACCCTGTAAAACCCCATGCTCTTACTTCTGCTGAAGTGAATCAGACTATTGCGGACTTTGTGAATTGTGCAAAATTGTCACAAGTTGCTGGCTATGATGGTGTTGAAATCATGGGTTCAGAAGGCTACTTAATCAATGAATTTATCGCAGCACGTACCAATCATCGTGATGATGAATGGGGTGGAAGCTATGAAAATCGTATTCGCTTTCCGATTGAGATCGTAAAACGCACTCGTGCAGAAGTTGGTGAAAACTTTATTATTATTTATCGTCTTTCAATGCTGGATTTGGTTGAAGGTGGTTCGACTTTAGAAGAAGTGATTCAGCTTGCCAAAGAAATTGAAAAGGCGGGTGCAACCATTATCAATACAGGTATTGGTTGGCATGAAGCGCGTATTCCAACGATTGCAACCAAAGTGCCACGTGCGGCATTTACATGGGTGACCAAGAAGCTAAAAGGTTCGGTTCAAATTCCTTTGGTGACGTCTAACCGTATTAATACCCCTGAAATGGCTGAACATGTTTTGGCTCAGGGCGATGCAGATATGGTGTCTATGGCACGTCCAATGCTTGCAGACGCGGAGTTTGTACTCAAGGCCGAACAAGGCCGTAGCGATGAAATCAATACTTGTATTGGTTGTAACCAAGCTTGTTTAGATCAAATTTTCTCCATGCAAATTGCGACGTGTTTAGTCAATCCACGTGCATGTTATGAAACTGAACTGATTTTTAAAGAAAGTGCGGCTAAGAAAAATATTGCGGTGATTGGTGCTGGGCCTGCAGGTTTGAGTTTTGCGACTTATGCCGCTGACCGTGGACATCAGGTGACTGTTTTTGATGCAGCAAGTCAGATTGGTGGTCAGTTTAATATTGCGAAGACTATTCCTGGTAAAGAAGAGTTTTACGAAACACTGCGTTATTTCAAACGTAAAATTGAATTACAACCGAATATCAAATTGGTGCTGAATCATACCGCAACTTATGAGGAGCTGAGCGCTGAGAACTATGATGACATCGTGGTTGCAACAGGCGTTACTCCACGTGAGCTGACTATAGAAGGGATTGATCACCCGAAAGTGTTGAGCTATATCGAAGTTCTACGTGAGCGTAAGCCTGTTGGTAAAAAAGTCGCGATTATTGGTGCGGGCGGTATTGGTTTTGATACGGCAGAATACTTAAGCCATGAAGGTGAAAGCGGTAGTTTAAACCCACAAAAATTCTATGATGAGTGGGGAATCGACACCAGCTATGCGCATGTCGGTGGCTTAAAACAGCCAGTTTTGGAGCAATCGGATCGTGAAATTTACCTTCTACAGCGTAAAGCGAAGGCAGTCGGTGCAAGCTTAGGTAAAACCACGGGTTGGATTCACCGTACGGGGCTAAAACATCGCGATGTAAAAATGATTGCAGGTGCAAGCTACGACAAAATTGATGATCAAGGTCTCCACATTACAGTGAATGATCAGCCAACAGTTTTAGAGGTTGATCACGTGATTATCTGTGCAGGACAAGAGTCTTATACTGCAATGTACGACCAGTTAAAAGCCGATGGTAAAAATGTGCATTTGATTGGTGGTGCGAAAGAAGCAGGTGAGTTGGATGCGAAGCGTGCGATTCGTCAAGGCGCTGAACTGGCTGCGACCATTTAATCGATAACAATAATTTATCCGCTTAAATTTTGTAATAAATCTCCCTCTCCTATACGGAGAGGGTTTGGGAGAGGTATTTTCTAAAATATTATCCTTTTCCCTCGTGTTGCCTTTTCCATGAAACGTGTGTGGTGTAAGAGAAGGTACCTTTATTGCAGATTTGAGTGGATTCACTTTCATAAGGACATAAGAATGAGTTTAGCAACAACAAAACAAGCATTGGTACGCTGGCATGATATGGTCACGACTCGTGATATGAGCATCTTAAATGAGCTTTTAGCAGAAGATGTCGTGTTCCGTTCACCTGTGGCATTTAATCCTTATCCGGGTAAGCAAGTGGTTTTTTTTATTTTAAGTAATGTGATTCAGGTTTTTGAAAACTTTACTTACCACCGTGAATTTTTTACAGAAGATGGTTTAAGTGTCGTCCTTGAGTTTTCTGCCAATGTCGGCGAAAAAAAGCTCAAAGGGATTGACATGATTCGTTTTAATGAGCAAGGTCAAATTGTAGATTTTGAAGTGATGATCCGTCCTAAATCGGGGTTAGAGGCCTTGGCTGTACAAATGGGACAGCGAATGGCAACTTTTGCACCTCAAGCTGGATGATAAACGTGTGACTTGTTATTTATAGTTAGGCACGAAAATTGATGCATCACCAAGAAAGATAGGAAAAAAGAAGGTACTGATATGAATGCTGTGTTCAGTTTGCTAAACCAATTAAGCCAAACGGCGTGGGATCGAGTGACTGGTGCGGAACAACCGAAGCTCTATATTAATCCGAAAGGGCAAATTCAAGAGACTGTTGGGGCGCTTACACAGCTTCAAGAAAAGTACCGACCAACGCCGTGGTTATCCAACACGCATGCCCATCTTTTGTATTTTGATGTGATTCGTAAGCGTCGGATTCAATTGGAATACGATCATTTTGATCAGTTAGAGATGCAAGACGGTGGGGTCACTGGCATTATGTGGTTCGGTTATGACTTGCCTGAAGCGACGCCAACGGTTGTGGTTATGCATACGATTACGGGCTCTCCTGAAAGTATGCGTGAAGTGGTGCGTGACTTAAATCGTTATACGGGTTGGCGCGTTGCACTGTGCTTACGCCGTGGACATGCAGACCTTCCAATGCCTGTACCTAAAATGAATCTTTTTGGTTCAACCGATGATTTACGTGAGCAAATTGCCTTTATTCAAAGCACATTTCCAAGTTCAATGTTGTATGCGGTAGGCTCTTCTGCGGGAACGGGGCTTTTGGTGCGTTACTTAGGCGAAGAAGGGAGTCAGACCCCTTTTAAAGCGGCTTTTGCGCTGTGCCCAGGTTATAACACGGAGTTGGGTTTTGTAAATGTGCATCCCTTTTACAGTAAAGTCATGACCAAGAAGCTGTTTAAGAAATTTATTTTTCCCTACCAGCAAACGTGGCAACAAACAGCGTCTGTGTCGCAAGTCTTAATGACCAAAACCTTGGCTGAGTTTGAGTCGAGTTATTATGAAATGGCGGGTTATGTGGACTATGATAGTTATAACCAAGCCACAAACCCAATCTATGTATTTGAAAATGTCACCATTCCATTGCTGATTTTAAATGCAGAGGATGATCCCGTCTGTCACATTAAAAATTTTGAACCGTATAAAGACATGATCCGTCAAATGCCGAATATTGCCGTTGTGACCACCAAAAAAGGCAGCCATTGTGGCTTCTATGAAGGGGCGCTTAATACTGAGTCTTGGGCAACCAAGCTGATTGCGGATTTTTTGAAATTGGAACAACAAAAACACTAAGTATAAAAAAGACCTACAGCAGTGTAGGTCTTTTTTTGATTGGTTTAGTCGTGTAAGGCTTAAACGGCTTCACAAGCTTTCTTGCTGAGACCGAACTTCATCTGCAGTAAAACCAAGATTAAGGCCATAAAGCTGAGTGCGGCACCTGCATATGAAACCGCTGTATAGCTGAGTTGCATACTCAGTACCGTTGCTCCTGCAAAGGCACCTAAGGCATTGCCTAAGTTAAACGCGCCAATGTTAACTGAAGAGGCGAGACCAGGCGCATCTGCTGCAACTGACATGACGCGCATTTGCAGTGGTGGTACTACCGCAAATGCTGCCGTACCCCAAATCACTAAGCCAATCGCTGCACCAACGGTTGTTTGCGCTAATACTGGGAAAACAAGCATCATCACCATTAAAAGTATAAGGAAGCCTATCAGGGTTTTCTCTAGGGATAGATCGGCAAACTTTCCACCCAAATGATTACCAATGGAGAAACCAATCCCGATTAAAACCAACATTAAGGTGATGGTTTGCGGTGATGCCTGCATAAATACATGTAGGCTCGGAGCAATGTAGGTATATAACGCAAACATTGCGCCCGCGCTCATGACCGTGGTTAATAAAGCAAGGACGACAGGCGCACGTGTTAAAACACGTAATTCTTTTGCTACATTCGGTTTAACCACATCGTGATCTTGTGGGAGTGCTTTCCATAGTGCCAATATGGTCATAATGCCTAAGATTGAAATCGCAGCAAAAGCCATGCGCCAACTGGTATTTTGACTGAGCCACGTTGCAAGTGGCACACCGCCAATATTGGCAATGGTGAGACCCATAAACATCATGGCGACTGCACTGGCTTGTTTGTCTTTAGGCACAACACTGGCTGCCACCACCGAACCTAAGCCAAAGAATGCACCATGGTTTAAACTGGTAATTAAACGTGCACCCATTAAGCTCATATAATCAGGTGCAACGGTCGCCAACACATTCCCAATCGTGAAAATAGCCATCAATAGGATTAAAGCGGTTTTCTTAGGAAAGCGTGCCAGCCATAAGGTCATGAGCGGAGCCCCAATCATGACACCTACTGCATAGGCACTAATCAGCAGTCCGGCTTGTGGAATTGAAACGGACAAATCGTTGGCAATTTCAGGCAAAAAGCCCATGGGTGAAAACTCGGTGGTTCCAATGGCAAAAGCACCCACTGCAAGTGCCAAAAGTGGAAAATTAATTTTCATAGCGATGCTCAATCCCACATCGGTGCTAATCCCTCAGGACTAACTTCACGTTGATTTCGGTCTAATTGCGTAATTGCCATCATTTCTTCAGTCGACAGTTGAATCTCTTGCGCCTTTAAGTTGGACATCAAGTGTTCACGTTTGGTTGAAGAAGGTATGACTGCAAAACCACGTTGTAATGCCCAAGCCAAGCTAATTTGTGCAGTCGATACTTGATGTTGCTGCGCGATGTGCATTAAAACAGGATCATTCAAAACCTTACCGTAAGCCAGTGTCATATATGAAGTGACATCAATGTTTTGTGCTTGGAGGAAATCAACCAGTTGATGGTTTTGTAGGTAAGGACTGAGTTCAATTTGGTTGGTTGCGATGTTTTCTAGCCCAATACTCTCAATCGCCTGTTGAGTCAGCTCAATATTGAAGTTAGAAATACCAATGTGTTCGGTCAAACCTTGTTGTTTCGCTTGCAATAAGTTCTGCATGAGTTCTGTAATGTTTACACCTGTACTTGGGGCAGGCCAGTGGATCAAGGTTAGATTCACGGTATCGGTTTTTAGTTTATGCAAACTTTCTTTTAAGCTTGGAATCAATTTTTCTACTGAATAATTTTCTGTCCAGATCTTTGTGGTGAGAAAAAGATCTTGACGATTGATACCACTGAGTTCAATGGCTTGACCAACTTCGGCTTCATTACCATAGATTTGAGCAGTATCGACCGCACGATAACCGACTTCTAGTGCAGTTTTAACAGACTCAATGACAGTGTCACCTGTTAAACGGAAAGTGCCTAGGCCGAATTGAGGAACGATATTCATTTTTTACTCGATAACTTGTTTCATGGAATGAGGCCATTTTGTAGAAAAAAGACTTGCTTAAAAACTAGGTAATTTGCAAAATATTATTGACTATTAATCAATAATTACACATGAAATCTACCATAGAAGAATTAACGGCTTTTGTGAGCATTGTTGATAGTGGCTCTATCGTCAAAGCTGCGCAGCAATTGGATCAAACCACATCGGGTGTCAGCCGTGCCTTGCAACGTTTAGAGTCAAAGTTGAATGTGACTTTGCTAGAGCGAACGACACGGAAGCTCAAGTTGACCTATGAAGGGCAGCAGTTTTTGACAAAGGCACGTAAAATTTTACTCGACTTGACCGAAGCTGAAGAAAGTTTGCAAAATAATGATGCTGAGGCATTTGGTTTAATTCGGATTGATTCAGCAACGCCTTTTGTGCTGCATGTGATAGTGCCGCTGATTGAAGAGTTTATGCAGCGCTATCCAAAAATTGATATAGAAATTACCAATCACGATCAGGTTATAGACTTACTTGAACATAAAACCGATGTCGCGATTCGGTTTGGTGAGTTGGCGGATTCAAGCTTACATGCCAAGCTACTTTGTAAAAGTCGGTTATATATTGTGGCTAGTCCTGTTTATGCGCAAAAACATGGTCTACCTAAAAATGCAGCAGAATTAAGCTCACATACTTTGCTTGGTTTTAGTCAGCCTGCACATTTAAATACGTGGCCTATTCAGTTGGAGGATGAGCCTTTAATTATTCAGGCCAAAATTAAATGTTCAAATGGAGAAACGGTTCGTCAGTTGGCATTGCAGGGGGCAGGGATTGCCTGTTTATCACGCTTTATGGTCGAGCAAGATATTCAAGATGGGCGGTTTATTGCTTTGTTGGAAGATCAAATTCAGATCAAAGAGCAGAAAATACATGCGGTCTACTATCAACAGAATTATGTGCCAAAACGTATTCGCTTATTTATTGACTTTCTTGCAGAAAAATTAAAAGCTTATTTATAAGCCGGCAATAAAAAAACCCGATATCAATCGGGTTTTTTTAATCATCTAATATAGCGATGATTAGTTTTCTAAAGCTGGTGTCGCTGCTGCAATGGCTGCTGCAACCGCATCATCTTCAGTTTGCGTATTTGGGTTTGTATTACTTGGGCGTGCTTGCGTTGGTTTTTCTTCTGCTTTTGGTGCTTCTGCTTTTGGTGCAGGCTGAGCTGCTGGAGCAGGTGCTGGCGTTTCACGACGGATCTCAGTAGTTGTATTCGGTGTTTCTTCGCGAATCACTTCAACTTGCGCTGGAATCTCAGGCTCAGATGCTGCTAAAGGTTGAAGTTCAACAGTTTGTTGTTGCTCTGTAGTAACGACTTCAACTTGTTCTTGTTCATCTTCTTTAGGTGCTTCTTTCTTTACACATGCTGTTAATAGTAAGCCTGCTGCAATGGCACCACAAATTAAAAGTTTTTTATTCATAATTACATAAAATCGAGTGTTTGAAGGATCGCGCCATTATAACAGCAAAATGCAAGATGAAAATCCTATGAACTTAGCTTAATTTTATCTGCCAAATGCTGATAGAATATCCAATTGTTTATTGTTCTATGAATTGATGCGGATTGACTTTGCTTTATTGGTACAAGGTAAAGTAAAATTGCGCAACATTGCAGGCCGAATTAGGCTCGATTGTACGAGAAACCCAATGACCCATTTTATTTTCGTGACTGGTGGTGTAGTTTCATCACTAGGTAAAGGTATTTCAGCTGCTTCAGTTGCTGCGCTTTTAGAAGCCCGTGGATTAAAAGTAACCATGGTAAAAATGGATCCATACATTAATGTCGATCCAGGGACTATGAGCCCGTTCCAACATGGTGAAGTTTTTGTCACAGAGGATGGTGCAGAAACCGATTTAGACTTGGGTTATTACGAACGTTTCTTGCGTCGTGCGAAAATGACCAAGTTAAATAACTTTACTTCTGGTCGCGTATACCAAGACGTTTTAAATAAAGAACGCCGTGGTGACTACCTTGGTGGAACTGTTCAAGTTATTCCACATATTACAGACAACATCAAAGAACGTGTACTTCGCGCAGGCGAAGGTTATGACGTTGCGATTGTTGAAATTGGCGGCACAGTAGGTGACATCGAATCTCTCCCATTCATGGAATCTGTACGTCAACTTATGGTTGAACTAGGTCATAAGCGCACTATGCTTATGCACTTAACTTTGCTTCCATATATCAAATCTGCGGCAGAGTTGAAAACTAAACCAACTCAGCACTCGGTAAAAGAATTGTTATCGATTGGTATTCAGCCAGACATTTTAATTTGTCGTACTGAATATGATGTTGATGCAGACACGACCCGTAAAATTGCCTTGTTCACAAACGTTGAAGCGCGTGCAGTTGTGGTGTGTAAAGATGCACGCAGCATTTACCAAATTCCGCGTACCTTCTATGAACAAAATGTTGACGACTTAATCTGTGAACGTTTTGGTTTCAATGACTTGCCTGAAGCTGATTTAACAGATTGGGACAATGTTGTAGAAGCACTACTAAACCCTGAATACACGGTTCGTGTTGCAATGGTTGGTAAGTATGTTGAACTTCCAGATGCGTATAAGTCTGTGAATGAAGCGCTTTTACATGCGGGCATTCAAAATCGCGTTAAAGTTCAAATTGACTATGTCAATGCTGAAGAACTTGAAAGCCAAGATGTCAATGAAGTATTGAAAGATATGGATGCAATCTTGGTACCGGGTGGTTTTGGTGAACGTGGTACTGAAGGGAAAATGCAAGCGATTAAATTCGCACGTGAAAACGGTGTTCCATTCTTGGGTATCTGTTTAGGTATGCAGTTGGCTGTGATCGAATATGCACGTAATGTCGTGGGTATTAGTGACGCGAGTTCGACTGAATTCAACCGTTCGACTAAGTCTCCATTGATTGGTCTAATCACTGAATGGTTAGATGAGCGTGGTGAAGTTCAACAGCGTAATGTTGACTCTGATCTTGGCGGTACGATGCGTCTTGGTGCTCAAAAATCAGAATTGGTTGAAGGGACTAAAACACGTGAAGTGTATGGTTCAGCAGATATTATTGAACGTCACCGTCACCGTTATGAGATGAATAACCGTTTTATTCCAGCGCTTGAAGAAGCTGGCATGAAAATTTCGGGCTATTCACCTGTACAGCACTTAGTAGAAACAGTTGAAATTCCTCAACATCCTTGGTTTATTGCTGTACAATTCCACCCGGAATTTACAAGTTCACCACGTGATGGACACCCATTATTTGCTAGTTTTATTGATGCTGCAAAAGCACAGTACAAAAAAGCGAAGTAATTTGGGTTAAGCAATAAACTAGGAAGTTTAAATGTCACAATTAAAACCACAAGAAATTGTACGTTTAGGCGATATACAAATGGCAAACCACTTGCCATTTGTACTATTCGGCGGCATGAACGTACTTGAGTCTAAAGATTTGGCTTTTGAAATTGCAGAGACTTATGTCGATATCTGCAAGCGTTTGGAGATTCCTTACGTATTTAAAGCCAGTTTTGATAAGGCCAACCGTTCAAGCTTGAACTCGTTTCGAGGGCCAGGCCTAGAAAAAGGGATTGAGTGGTTAGCTGACATTAAAAAACATTTCAATGTACCTATCATTACTGATGTACATGAACCTTACCAAGCTGCACCTGTAGCGGAAGTTGCGGATATTATCCAACTTCCTGCTTTCCTAAGTCGTCAGACTGATTTGGTTGAAGCGATGGCAAAAACTGATGCCATCATTAACATCAAAAAAGCACAATTCCTTGCACCACATGAAATGCGCCATATTTTGCATAAGTGTTTAGAGGCCGGGAATGACAAGCTCATTATTTGTGAACGTGGTTCGGCATTTGGTTACAACAATTTGGTTGTAGACATGTTGGGCTTTGACATCATGAAGGAAATGAATGTCCCTGTGTTCTTTGATGTGACCCATGCGCTTCAAACTCCGGGTGGTCGTGCGGATTCTGCGGGTGGTCGTCGCGCGCAAATCACGACACTTGCTCGCGCGGGAATGGCAACAGGTCTAGCAGGTTTATTCTTGGAAGCGCATCCAGACCCAGAAAAAGCCAAGTGTGATGGACCATGCGCATTGCGTATGTCTCAGCTTGAGCCTTTCTTGGCACAGCTAAAAGAATTGGACACCTTGGTTAAAGGTTTCAAAAAGCTAGATACACACTAAATTATAAACTCATTGATGCCATCTAAAGCATCTCGTTATTAATCAACTGAGGAATTGTTCATGAGCCAAATCGTTGACATCCGTGCACGTGAAATTTTGGACTCTCGTGGTAACCCAACCATCGAAGCAGACGTAATCTTAGCATCTGGCGTAGTTGGCCGTGCATGTGCACCATCTGGTGCTTCAACTGGTTCTCGTGAAGCTTTAGAACTTCGTGATGGCGACAAAGCACGCTATTTGGGTAAAGGTGTTAAAACTGCGGTTAACAACGTAAACACGATTATCCGTGATGCTTTAGTGGGCAAATCAGTATTTGAACAAAAAGACATCGATAATACGATGATCGAACTTGATGGTACTGAAAACAAAGAAAAATTGGGTGCAAATGCAACTTTAGCTGTTTCGCTCGCTGCTGCACGTGCTGCTGCCGATGAAAAGAAAATTCCTCTTTTCCAATACATTGCAGACTTACGTGGTCAAACTATTTTGACTATGCCTGTACCAATGATGAACATCATCAATGGTGGTTCGCATGCAGACAACAATGTTGATATTCAAGAGTTTATGATTGAGCCTGTAGGCTTCACGTCATTCTCTGAAGCACTACGTGCGGGTGCTGAAATCTTCCATTCTCTTAAGTCAGTTTTAAACAAAAAGGGTTTAAACACTGCTGTAGGTGATGAGGGTGGTTTTGCGCCGAACTTACGTTCAAACGAAGAAGCAATCACGGTTATTCTTGAAGCGATTGGTCAAACGGGCTACAAAGCGGGTTCTGATATTATGCTTGCGCTTGACTGTGCATCTTCAGAATTTTACAAAAATGGTCAGTACATCCTTGCTGGTGAAGGCAATAAAGCATTCACAAGCAACCAGTTCTCTGACTATTTGGCGGGCCTTGTAAACCAATATCCAATTATCTCAATTGAAGATGGTTTGGATGAGTCGGATTGGGAAGGTTGGTCTTACTTGACATCTATCCTAGGCGACAAAATCCAGTTGGTGGGTGATGACTTGTTCGTTACAAACCCGAAAATCCTTCAACGTGGTATTAATGAGAAAGTCGGTAACTCTATCTTAATTAAATACAACCAAATTGGTACGTTGACTGAAACTCTAGATGCAATCTATCTTGCGAAAGAAAATGGTTACTCTACTGTAATTTCACACCGTTCTGGCGAAACTGAAGATTCTACGATTGCTGATCTTGCGGTGGGTACTGCGGCTGGTCAAATCAAGACAGGTTCACTGTGCCGTTCTGACCGTGTAGCGAAATACAACCAATTGCTTCGTATTGAAGAATTGACAAATGCTGCTTACCGCGGTAAAGCTGAGTTTAAAGGTTTAAACTAAGCGACTAATGTCAATGTTCAATGTATTCGACTCGTTGATGAGTAAAGTACTACTAGGCCTTGCGATCATTTTGATCGCAGGGTTTCAGTATTTATACTGGTTTGGTGAGGGTGGTTATCAAGACCATTTACAACTCACACAAAAAATCCAACAACAAACTGAAATTAATAACGACTTAAAAGAACGTAATCGTGTCTTGGCGGCAGAAGTGTATGATTTGAAAAATGGTATTGAAGCCATTGAAGAGCATGCGCGCTTGGACTTGGGTTTAATCAAACCCCGAGAAACATTTATTCAAATGAGTACCATCAGTACTCAATATAAGCCTGTTTATATTGATCCTAACGCCCAAATTGATTTGCGAACCAATGAAGACGATGAGCCTGAAACCCCTCCAGCTACCCCATAAATTGTGGGCTATTATTCCTGCTGCTGGCTCGGGTAGTCGCTTTTCTAAAACTGAACTAAAACAATATCAAATGATTGGACAAAAGACCGTACTTGAACATACGGTTTTACGTCTTAACCAATTGCCTTTACAGGGCTATGTTTTGGCGATTGGTTTAGATGATGATGTCGCTCAAAGTTTGCCTTTTACCAACATGGAAAAAGCACATTTTTGTGAAGGTGGTGCTGAGCGTGTAGACTCAGTGCTCAATGCGCTCAATTATCTTTCCACAATCGCTGATGCTGACGACTGGGTTTTTGTGCATGATGCAGCTCGTCCATGTGTCACGCAGGATTGTTTGGTGAGACTGGTTGATACTGCTATTCAGTCCAATACAGGGGCGATTTTAGCTATTCCTGTTAGAGATACTTTAAAGCGTGTAGCCTCAGCGCAAGATATTCAAGAAACCGTTGATCGTTCACAGCTTTGGCAGGCACAAACTCCGCAGATTGCTAAACTGGGGGTACTGAAAAAGGCAATTGAACATGCACTAGAGGCACAAGCCTTAATTACAGATGAAGCTAGTGCTTTAGAGTTTGTTGGTGAAAAGGTTCAAGTCGTACAAGGGCGCTCCGATAATATTAAAATTACCTATCCAGATGACCTTGAGCTTGCGCGCCTGATTTTGGTAGCACAATAAAAATTATTTGGATTTATTGGGTTAAAACTACAGAAATATGGGTTTGAATGATGTTATCTAAAACACTTTGAACTTATAATTTGCCCTGTCTTTAGCTCATTCAATTTACGCAAATGATACCATCACAGCAGTATCGTTTTTTACGTCAGTCTTTACGTGACGGTAGAAGCATTAAACATGACTCATCTCGATGGGCTAAATTACATTTAGATCCATGGCTTTTATGCTTTCTGATTTTAAATGCCGTGTTGGGATTGTTGGTTATTTATAGTGCGTCAGCACAAGATATGGGCATGGTATTTCGCCAAGCCACGAGCTTTGCTGTGGGCTTCATTGTGATGATGATCTGTGCGCAAATCCCACCCAAAGTCTATCAGGCCATTAGTCCTTATTTTTTCATCTTCGCTGTGATTTTAATGGTATTGGTCTTGGTGGTGGGCGAAACCCGCATGGGAGCCAGACGTTGGATTAGTCTACCAGGTATTGGTAGCATGCAGCCTTCTGAGTTTATGAAGTTTGCCATGCCTTTGATGATGGCGTGGTACTTTGCAGGCCGCGCATTCCCGCCTAAGTTTATGCATATTGTGATTTCGTTGGGCATTATGATGTTGCCGTTTTTATTGGCAGCTTTACAGCCTGACTTAAACCTAGGTCTCTTGATCCCTGGTGTGTGTGTCATTTTCCTTAGCGGTATTTCTTGGCGGCTCATTGCGTTGGCCTGTGGTGCATTGGCTGTTGTCGCTCCCTTACTTTGGATGTTCTTTTTGCAAGAGTACCAAAAAAAGCGAGTGCTCACTTTATTTGACCCAGAGTCAGATGCATTGGGTGCGGGTTGGAATATTATCCAATCCAAGATTGCCATTGGTTCAGGTGGTTTAATGGGGAAGGGTTTTACAGAGGGCACACAGTCACATTTGGGGTATTTGCCTGAGCACCATACCGACTTCATTATGTCTACGTATGCGGAAGAGTTTGGCTTTATTGGGGTGTTCTTGCTGTTTAGTTTGTTTGCGGCCATTATCATTCGTTGTTTGATTATTGGTATGAACAGCTTTCATAATTTTGGGCGTTTATACGCGGGTGCTGTGGGCTTAACATTCTTCTTCTTTGTGTTGTTAAACTCGGGGATGGTCAGTGGGATTTTACCTGTAACAGGTGATCCATTGCCACTGATGAGTTATGGTGGAACCGCGGTGATTACCATGTTGGCCAGCATGGGTATCGTGATGTCAATTCATACTCATCGCTAAAGTTTAAAAGAATCAAGCCAGCGGTATTGCTGGCTTTTTTGTGTTTAAAATAAGAGGAAAACTCTAACGTTTTTTTGATCTTTATAAAGCACCATATTGTTGCCATGTTTCGCCTGTATGCAGGCTGTCATAATAGTTTTGCAGAGTATTCAAGTCATGGTATTGCGTATAGGCTAATACTAAAAGCCCAAAAATTAAAGCCGCCTTCAATAGATTTAAATGCAAGTGCTGCTGTGAAAAATAGCCTAAGCTAAGTGCGGTGAGTATGACTGAGGGAAGAATGGCAATACTTTCATACTGAGAAAGAAACATCCAATGATTGAGATAAATCAGAATTAGAATGAGTCCAATCAATCCCATGTAGTTATAGATCTTTTTATTTACAGATGCTTTAAAAACAGTAATTGTTTGAAATATTAAAATCAGACTACTGAAAAGGTATGCACTTTTTCCACCAATAATCACACTATAGATTGCATTGAATAGGCAATAAGCCAACAACATGGATAGTACGAAAGAATAGAGTTTGACATAGAGAGTGTGTGAAAAGGGGAGAATCTGTTTCATAATTTGCTCTATTGAAAACTCACATCATATTAAAAGGAGATTTGAAGCTTAACATGCTATTCGATTTTTGTGACGGTAGCATGTTTTTTCCGTGTTGGGGATGGCTTGAATAAATGTTGCGTACGAGTAGAACTTAGACCACAAATTATTAAACACAGCGTCCCGCCAATAAGTACTGCTGGCACTACCGAAAAATAGCGCGTCATTAGGCTTGTGTGTAGGGCACCGAGTTGATTGCCTGAAGTCACTAAGATGCCATTTAAAGCTGCTACACGCCCTAATAGTGCTTTTGGGGGGAGTTGCTGTAATAAAGTTTGCCGAATGATCATGCTGATGCTATCAAAGGCGCCAATCAAAACAAGGAAGAAGACTGAGAGCCAAACATGGGGGGATAGTGCAAAGGCCAAAGTGCACAAAGCAATTGCAAAACTACTATAGAGCATGTTTCTCCATGCATTTTTCATCGGAGAATAACAGGTCAATATCAACATCATGATACAGGCGCCAATGGCTGGAGCCGCTCTGAGTATACCTAAGCCTTCAACGCCTAGATGAAGGATATCGTGTGCAAAAATAGGCAGTAAGATAATGACACTACAAAAAAGCATAGCGCTGAGATCCAGCAACATACTCCAAAACATCAGTGGATGTTTAAAGATAAACAAATAGGCCTCTTTTAAGCTTTTGCTTAAATGTTGTTTATGCGTGCTAGGGAAGTCACGAGCACTTAATCCGAACAAGCAGATGCTACCCACGCAACACAAGAAAAAAACAATCAAGAGGGTTTTTTCAAGCCCAAGTTGGCCGAGTAAAAGTCCTGCGCATAAGGGCGCTAAAATGCCGCCTATTTGCCAAATGAGGGCAGTCCATGTGGCTGCATTGCTATAGGCTGACTCTGGGGTTAGAAAAGGGCGTAATGAATTAAAAGATGGGCTGTAAATACCTCTAAGTATGCCTAAGCAAAAGATGAGGCTATAAATGCCGCATAAAAGTGTATATTGTTGAATGTGCTGTTGTTGGTACTGAGAAAAAAGAACAATAAACAATAAGGGAATTAGTGTGCTACAGCTAAAACTCCACTGCACAATTTTTTGTCGGTTATAGCGGTCAGCCCAATCGCCACTAATCAGGGAGAGGCAAATAAAGGGAAGTAACTCAATTAAGGCAATCATGCCAAGGCTGAGTGGATTCTGAGTGAGTTGGTAGACGCTATAGGCAATGACGACTTCTTGAATCATGATGGCTAGAATTAAGCACAACTGATTGACACTCAGAAGTGAAAAATCACGTGAACGAAAAGCCAAAAAAGCGTCGGAATGGAAAAGCGACATAAACAGAATAGTTTCAAATATGAATTAAAAAAAGGATGGCGCAAAGTCCATCCTTTTTAGGGTTTAAAGCAGATTACTGTGCTTTTGCTACAGCAACAGTTTCGTCATTTGCAGCCTTAGCCATCGGTGTATATTTCAAACCCAAGGTTGTGCTGGTGTATTGGCGAACTTGATCAAGAAGAACAGGATTGGTGCTGAGTTCTTGTTGGTACGATTTTACAATTTCATGTAATTTCGGATTCCATTTACCTTCTACTTGTTGTGGGAATGCTTTTTCAAGCAAGCTCAACATAATATAAGGAGAAGTTGAAGCACCTGGTGAAGCACCTAATAGGGCAGTCACAGCACCATCTTGTGATGCAAAAATCTCGGTACCAAATTGCAAGCTTGCAGGTTTGCCTGGTTCTTTCTTAATGATTTGAACACGTTGACCACCTTGATTCATGCGCCAGTCCTCTGGTTTTGCATCAGGATAGTATTTTTTCAACTCATTAAAACGGTCTTCATCGGTCATCATGACTTGGCTAACTAAGTATTTCACCAAATCAAGATTTTCCATACCCACAGCGGTCATTGGTAAAACGTTGTTCTTCGTGGTTGATTTCAATAAATCAAGCTGAGAACCTTGTTTTAAGAACTTGTTTGAATAAGTTGCAAATGGACCAAACAACACATATTTTTTACCGTCGATATAACGTGTATCAATATGTGGAACAGACATTGGCGGTGCGCCTAATTCAGCACGACCATAAACTTTTGCAGTATGACCTTCAGTGACTTTTGGGTTGTCGGTCATTAAGAACACGCCACCTACAGGGAAGCCAGCATATTGCTTCGCTTCTGGTAAGCCTGTCATTTGTAAAAGTTTAACCGCTGCACCGCCTGCACCAATAAAGACAAAGCGCGTTTTCACGTGATCTGTTTTCCCTGTAGTGAGGTTTTTAAATGCAACAGTCCACGTTTTATCATCATTTTGGCTAATGCCAGTCACTTCAGTGGATGTTTGTAACTGGAAATTAGATTGTTTTTTAAGGTGATCGACCAATTGAGTGGTGATCGAACCATAGTTCACATCCGAACCTACATCCATGCGTGTTGCAGCTACTTTTTGTGCAGCATCACGGCCATTCATCACCAATGGTGCCCATTGTTTAATTTCAGCAGGATTCTCAGAGAATTTCATGCCATAAAACATTGGGTTTTTAACCATTGCAGCGTAACGTTTTTCGAGGAAATTCACGTTATCGCCCCAAACGAAAGCAATGTGCGGTACAGGGTTGATGAAGCTATTTGGTTGACCCAAAACCCCTTCTTTGACTTGATAAGACCAGAACTGTTTTGCAACTTCAAATTGTTCAGCCACTTTTACAGCTTTGGTAATGTCCATTTTCCCATCTTTTTCAGAGGTGTAGTTCATTTCCATAAAGCCAGAGTGACCAGTGCCGGCATTGTTGAAACCATTAGAGCTTTCTTGTGCAACTTTGTCGAGTCGTTCATACATGCGAATTTGCCAGTTTGGCTCAAGCTCGCTTAGATATGTGCCTAAAGTTGCACTCATGATGCCACCGCCAACTAAGACTGCGTCAACAACAGGCTCATTGTTGGTGGTTTGAATTTTTTTAGACGTGATGGGTCTAAATAAAAAGATCAGTGCTGCAATAATAAGCAGGACGATGAATACCAATAGGTATTTTAAAAATTTGTTCATGCGATTATGACCTTGGGGAGCAGGTTTTGGATCGCTTTATAGCGAAGAGAAAATAACAATTATGGTGATAGAGGTGCTTGTAAAAAATTAGCTTGGCAGAATTGAAGTAATACTTAAAAGCACAAGCATACAAAGATTAACGTTTGAAGCTATCACGCATTTTTGATTGATGTATATTTTAGACTAAATATGTATTGACTTAGTAATTTTTATTGTAAATGGGTTGGGTTGAATTATAAATATCAGTGATGTTTGTTTTTATTTATTGTTTTTATTGAATTTTATTTTGGTTTAATTTCTGCATTTAAAATGCAGATGTTGAATATCTATACAACTACTCAATATCTTAAACGTTTAAATGTCTAAGTTGAGTCGTAATATTAGTTTAAAAATCAAGCAATTTGTGATTATGTTGTTTTAGAAAATATGAATAATTGCCTGACCTAATTATTCTAAAGTTGAATAAAAGGTCAGGTTTTACACCATTAAGAGTTATGCGATTTCGGCGCGGTAAAATGGAGCAGTTGAACGTGGTAAAGCTTGATGACCACGTATTTGATCCGCGATTTTCTCAGCCATCATAATGGTGGTTGCATTTAAGTTACCTGTGATAATCAGCGGCATAATCGATGCATCAACAACACGTAAATTTTGCATGCCATGCACACGACCTTGTCCATCGACTACTGCCATATCATCTTCGCCCATTTTACAACTACAGGATGGATGATAAGCAGTTTCAGCGTGATTCCGCACAAATTCATCTAATTCAGCATCGGTACTCACATCTTTTCCAGGGCTGATTTCTTCGCCTCGATAAGGATCAAGTGCAGGTTGGTTCATAATTTCACGAGTAATCCGGATAGCGTCACGAAATTCCTGCCAGTCTTGTTCGGTCGACATGTAGTTAAATAAAATACTTGGATGGTCGAAAGGGTTTTTAGATGTCACCTGTACTCGACCGCGTGAAGGTGAGCGCATCGAACCGACATGGGCTTGGAAGCCATGCTCTTTGACGGCATTACTGCCATTATAGTTAATTGCAACAGGCAAGAAGTGGTATTGAATATTTGGCCAAGCAAACTCTTTGGAGGATCGAATAAAGCCACCTGCTTCAAACTGGTTGCTTGCTCCAATCCCTATTCCGTTAAACAACCACTCTGCACCAATTGCAGGTTGGTTTTGCCATTTTAAAGCAGGGTAGAGAGAAACAGGTTGCTTACACTTATATTGTAAGTACATTTCTAAATGGTCTTGCAGGTTTTCACCGACACCCGGTAAGTCATGCACGACTGGAATGTCGAGAGATTGAAGTAAGGTGCTTGAACCCACACCCGAACGTTGCAAAATTTGCGGTGATGCAATCGCTCCAGCACAGAGTAGGACTTCTTTATTGGCATAGACCTGAAGCAAGTTGTTTTGATTAGCACCTTGAATATATTCAACACCAATCGCTTGTTTGCCATTGAACAAAATTTGATTGGTCATGGCATGGGTGATAATGGTTAGATTCGCTCGACCTTTGGCCATATCTAAATAGCCACGTGCTGTGCTTGAGCGTCGACCTTTGGGGGTCACGGTTCGATCCATTGGGCCGAAACCTTCTTGTTGATAACCATTTAAATCATCAGTGCGTGGATAGCCTGCTTGCACACCTGCTTCAACCATGGCATGGAATAAAACATTATTGTCTGCTTTAGGCGTGGCGACAGAAACAGGGCCAGCATCGCCATGATAGTCATTGCCACCAATATCACGGGTTTCAGCTTTTTTGTAGTAAGGCAGACAGTCCGCATAACTCCAATCTTCAAGACCTTTAAGGGTTGCCCACTGTTCTAAATCCATGGCATTTCCACGGATATAACACATGCCATTAATGAGGGACGAACCGCCTAAGCCTTTGCCGCGACCACATTCCATACGACGGTTGTTCATGTGGGGTTCTGGGTCGGTTAAATACGCCCAGTTATAACGACGGCCTTGTAAGGGATAGGCCAAAGCCGCAGGCATTTGGGTGCGAAAGTCGAGTCGATAATCAGGTCCACCCGCTTCGAGTAAGAGCACTGAAACATCTGGGTCTTCGGTTAAGCGAGCAGCCAGTACATTACCCGCAGAACCTGCGCCAATAATAATATAATCGTAGTGTTGAGAATGCATAATGATCCTTTTTCTATGGCAGGGCCACGTTGCATGAGAACGTGGCCACATGTTGAGTTGAGGATGAAAAAAAGAATAAATAAAAAGGAAGTAAGGATTTAGATAATTAAAATTCAGACTTTAAAAAATACTTTGGTATTCGCTCAGTTCAACTTGAACCGATTTGATACGGGTATAGTGTTCAAGTGTGGTGATGCCATTTTCACGTCCGACTCCTGACTGTTTATAACCCCCTACAGGCATTTCAGCAGGGGATTCGCCCCATGTATTGATCCAGCAAATACCTGCCTCAAGCTGATGAATAATGCGATGCGCTTGGGAAATATCTTGTGTTACCACACCCGCAGCTAAACCATAACTGGTGTTGTTGGCACGTTGAATAGCTTCTTCAATACTGTCATAGCTTAAAATGCTCATGACCGGACCAAAGATTTCATCTTGCACAATGTGCATGTCGTCATGACAGTCGGTGAACACGGTCGGTAATACATATGCGCCCTGAGCAAGCGCTGCTTCAGTGGCACGTTGTCCACCAGTCAGTAAGGTCGCACCTTGTTGTTTGCCCGACTCAATATAAGACAAGACTTTTTCCATATGGGGAAAGCTGACTAAAGGTCCAAAGTTGGTTTCAGCCTGCATCGGGTCACCTATGCGGATACGTTTTACACGCTCAATCACTGCTTGTTCAAATGCAGCCTTGAGGGTTTGTGGTACAAACACACGGGTGCCATTGGTACATACTTGACCTGAGCTAAAGAAGTTTGCCATCACCGCAATATCGGCTGCGCGGTCAAGGTTGGCGTCGGCACAAATAATCAGAGGTGATTTGCCACCGAGCTCCATGGTGACTTCTTTGAGACTGGAAGCTGCAGCACTGGCCATGACCTTTTTACCCGTTGCCACACCACCTGTGAACGAAATTTTTTGGATATCTGGGTGTTCAGTCAACCATTGACCCACGTCAGCACCAAAACCCTGTACCACGTTGAAAACCCCAGCAGGTACGCCTGCTTCAGTATAGATCTCTGCTAACTTTAAGGCAGTAAGAGGGGTCACTTCGCTCGGTTTAAAAATCATGGCATTCCCAGCAGCAAGGGCCGGAGCTGATTTCCAAAGTGCTATTTGGATTGGATAATTCCAAGCACCAATGCCTGCCACCACACCTAAGGGTTCACGGCGTGTGTAGAAAAAACTACTTTCACGTAGCGGCACTTGTTCACCTTGAATGGCCGTTGCAAGTCCTGCGTAGTACTCTAAAACGTCTGCACCAGTGACAATATCGACGGTAGAGGTTTCACTGAACGCTTTACCTGTATCGAGTGTTTCTAGGCGTGCTAATTCGTCATTACGAGCGCGTAAAATATCGACTGCACGACGTAAAATACGGGCACGTTCGACCGCTGTTTTGGCAGCCCATTCACGCTGCCCTTGTACAGCACTTTGCACGGCTGCATCGACATCAGCTTTAGAGGCTTGCTGAATAGTGGCAATGACCTGACCTGTGGCAGGATTAATACTGTCAAAGGTTTGACCACTGGTGGCATTGAAATATTGTCCGTGAATATAAAGCGAGTGAAGCTGTACATCATTCATTTTGTTGTTCCTGCCGTATCTGTTGAATTAAGCGAAGTTGCATATCGACATAGTCGTATGCAATAGAACGTGCCAAATCACGATCAAATGCTTGATGACCACTTAAACTTCCACGTAACCATAAGCCATCAATCAGTGCTGCTAGCCCTTTAGCGGCTTGGCTTGCTTGGGCCTTTGGCATGAGCTGCAAGAAATGAAACTTCAAATTTGAATAAAGACGTTGGTCATTGATTCGTTGCAGTCGACCTAAGTCGGGTAGGTGCATACTGGCAGACCAGAAATCGAGCCAAACCCGCATAGCAGTGTTGTTGACCTGACTGATGTCAAAGTTGGCATCAATAATGGCTTTGAGCGAATGTTCTGGACTGGGCTGCACCACCTTTGCCTTATAGCTTGCTGTGGTCTCGGCTAAGACATTGAGCATTTGACGCATGCAACTGTGAATAAGGCCTTGTTTATCACCAAAATAATGACTCACAATGCCCGTAGAAAGCTGTGCTTTTTTCGCAATTTGAGCAATGGTGGTGTTGGATAAGCCCACTTCATAAATGACTGCATAGGCAGCATTAATGATTTCTTCACGGCGCTCATGCTCAGGTTTTACTCTACGTTTATTCATGACAATCCAGAACAATTTGCCTTAAATTTAAAGGCGTTAGATTCAATAACTTACATGGAAAGCATCATAGCATTTTTTTATGATACTTTTTATTGATTGAACGTTCAATCAATAAAAAGTACACTTATGGTTAAATTCAAAGCAAAATACTGCTAAATTGCTTTGAGTATTCGACATAACTTTTTATTTATCAAAAGGATGTGCCATAAGGGTTTAATTGCAGAACATCATTCAGAAAAGTGAGCTGATGAGCTATAGGCTTACGGTTTTATACTTTTTTTGAGTTGAGAAAACTCTTATAGTCATGTTGAAGGGAGATATGTGTAGGATTCCTATCAAAATATCGATGAACAAGGGTGGCTCACATTTTAAGCCTGTGTAGCAAATGCACCTCATAAATGATTTAAACCTTCAGGTTTAAAGAAGATAGCGTTTTTATTTCTGATAAAAGTACTGTCGTTTTCGTTAGTCGATTTTTAAGCTCTCGACCACGAGAAGTTTAAAAATTGGCTTTTGTCTTTTTTTATTTACTTTCTTGAGGATTGTATGGCAACAGATAATCCAAGAGCAGTTGATGATCAAACATTAGCGCCTAAAGACCGTTTAAATGGTGTGGTCTTTTATATTTCAGCTCTCATTATTTTAATTTTTTCTATTACCACCATTTTGTTTAATGACTTTGCTAATCGGACCTTAAATACAGTCTTGGCGTGGGTGAGTTCAACTTTTAGTTGGTATTACTTACTCGCAGCGACTTTGTACATGGTCTTTGTCATTTTTATTGCCTGTTCTCGCTATGGCAACATCAAATTAGGCCCCAAACATTCCAAGCCAGAATTTAGCCTTTTAAGTTGGTCTGCAATGTTGTTCTCAGCTGGGATCGGCATCGATTTGATGTTTTTCTCGGTAGCGGAACCTTTATCCCACTATATGCATCCACCCGTGGGTGAGGGGCAGACCCTAGAGGCTGCACGTCAAGGCATGGTGTGGACCCTGTTTCACTATGGTCTAACGGGATGGTGTATGTATGCCTTGATTGGCATGGCATTGGGGTATTTTAGTTATCGCTATAACTTACCACTGACCATTCGCTCTGCTTTATATCCGATCTTTGGGAATAAGATTCATGGGCCGATTGGTCATAGTGTTGATACCGCAGCGGTCATCGGGACGATTTTTGGTATTGCGACAACCTGCGGGATTGGGGTAGTACAGCTGAACTATGGCTTACATGTGTTGTTCGATTTACCTGAAAACCTCTGGATGCAAACCGCATTAATTGTGGTTGCGGTGGTAATGACCATTATTTCAGTGACTTCAGGGGTGAATAAGGGACTGCGAGTTCTCTCTGAGATCAATATTTATGTTTCTGTTGGGTTGATGCTGTTTATTTTGTTTTTAGGCAATACCGAATTTTTACTGAATGCTTTTGTGCAAAATATTGGGGACTACATTAACCGTTTTCCAAGTATGACTTTGGAAAGTTTTGCCTTTCAACAACCCAAAGAATGGATGAACAGTTGGACATTGTTCTTTTGGGCATGGTGGGTGGCTTGGTCACCATTTGTAGGTTTGTTTTTAGCACGGATTTCACGTGGTCGAACCATTCGTGAGTTTGTTAGCGGAACGCTCATTATTCCTTTATTTTTCACACTCACGTGGTTATCAATATTTGGAAATAGTGCACTACATAGTGTGATTTTTGATGGTAATTTAGCCCTCGCACAGAGTGTCATTGCCAACCCAGCACATGGTTTTTATGACTTGCTGGCACAGTATCCGTGGTTTCCGTTTATTGCAGGTGTAGCCACAATTACTGGCTTACTGTTTTATGTGACCTCGGCGGACTCTGGTGCACTGGTATTGGGTAATTTCACCACTCAATTTACCAATGTCGATCATGATGCACCGCGATGGTTGAGTGTATTCTGGGCCATAGCGATTGGTTTATTGACCCTTGCAATGTTGATGGCTAACGGGATTACGGCACTACAAAATGCCACGATTATTATGGGGTTGCCGTTTAGTTTTGTGATGTTCTTGGTGATGGCAGGTTTGTATAAATCACTGCGGTTAGAAGACTACCGACAAGCCAGTAGCAGTTTAAATGCCGCACCCGTGGTGGGCAATGTCGACATCCTCAACTGGAAAAAACGTTTGTCCCGAGTCATGCACCATCCAGGAACAACTGATACTCGGCGTATGCTCGATGACATCTGCCGACCTGCGGTAATGGCCGTTGCAGAGGAAATGCAAAAACGAGGTATCGACATCAGTGTTCAAGAGAGTGCACTAGAAGAAGACCCAAATCTATATCATTTAGATTTGATGATACATTTGGAAGAAGAACAAAACTTTGTCTATCAAATTTGGCCAGTGCGTTATATCGCGCCGACCTTTAGTGAGCGTGGCAAACTGGGTAAACGGTTCTACTACCGTCTTGAAACCTATTTGTATGAAGGTTCTCAAGGCAACGACCTTGTTGGTTATACCAAAGAGCAAGTGATTAATGATGTGCTGGATCGTTATGAACGTCACATGACCTTCTTACATATCAATCGAATCAGTCCAGGGAATCGTCCCTTATTTCCAGACCCTCAAGGATAATTAGGAGGAACCATGTTGACCTCATATTTACATGCTTTTGCTTTGTTTTTCTCATTGCTGAATCCGTTTTTAATGAGTATTTACATGATTGGCATGATTCGGAACTCCGAAGCTAAAGTGTTTAATAAGGCCTTGATTCAGGGCTGTCTCATTGCTTTTATAGTATTTATGCTGTTCGCATGGGGTGGGGAAGCGATTTTTAGTAAATATTTAAATGTACGCTTTGAAGCCTTTCAAATATTTGGTGGTCTGATCTTCTTGGTGATTGGTTATCGCTACGTGTTTCAGGGAGCAGATACCATTGGTGAAATGCGTGGTGCGCCTGAGCATTTGGCAGGAACCATTGCGATGCCTTTTATGATTGGTCCAGGAACCATCAGTGCTGCTGTGGTGACAGGTATGGCACTGCCAATCAGTGGTGCGGCCATGATTATTTTCCTGACTTTGGCGTTGACCTGTGGCTTGATGATTTTAATGAAATTTGCGCATGACCATTTGCGTTACAAGCATGCCAAATATATTGACCGTTATGTTGATATTGTCGGGCGACTGTCGGCCTTACTGATTGGGACTATTGCGGTAGATATGATTATTAATGGGATTATTGGTGTCATGGCTGAAATGTAGAATCCAAGAAAAACGAACTATAAAAAAGCCCTCAGTCAATGAGGGCTTTTTTATTTAACTGAAGAACCAGGTGTAATAACCCCAGATCATCAGTGGCCACGATAGAAACGGGCTAAACAGCCATTTCCAAATCCAGTGGCGTGGCACGAAGCCAACACCGTGGATAAAGCCACCTGAGATACCAATCATGATATACATCAGTGCACTGTGGCTATAGTGACCATTGTCATCCAACATAGCAGCAGGATGCACTAACAACACCGCTGCAAGTGGAAAGGCCAATAGGCAGGAAATTAGCATCGCAAATTTGTTCGGCTTTTTATCTACAGTTTGGTTTTCCATAGCAACGTCTGTCATGGTTTATTCCTCATCAAGGTCTTGATGATGTTCGATATACAAAGCACTGAGTACACCTGCAAAGCAAGCCATCAAAATGCCGAGAATCCATGCAAAATACCACATAATTTGATCTCCTTAGACACAGCCTTAGTAAAGGCTGTGTGAATTCTCTTTAATGTGTGTGTTGGTAATAACACCCCACATTTTGTAGTAACACCAAGTGGTATAGCACAAAATGAGTGGGACAAAGATACATGCTGCAACTGTCATTACAGTTAACGTCGTTTTACTTGAAACTGCATCCCACATGGTCAAGCTTGCAACAGGTTGAATGCTTGATGGCATTAAGAATGGGAACAGCGCAAAACCAGCAGTTAAAATTGCACCCACGACCGCTAAACTCGAACCTAAGAAGCTAAAGCCCGCTTTGTTTTTGCCTGCTGCAAGCACCACAATTAAACCACCTAAGATACCAGCGATAGGCGCAATCATGGTAATTGGGTAAGTCGAGTAGTTGTTCATCCAGCCATGGTTGGCATTGGTCAACACTTCTTTTGCCAATGGGTTAGCAACACCGTTGGTGTCAAATGGAGTGACTAAGGTATAACCTTCGATTCCACCAAAGTACAACCAAGCACCAGCACCTAAGAAACAGATGAGGTAAACAATGCCCATAAGTTTCGTTGCTTGAGCTGAGCGTCTGCGTAAGTCACCATCGGTACGAAGCATGAGCCATGCACCGCCGTGTGCACATAGCATTGATAAGCTAACGAGACCGCAGACTAAAGCAAATGGGTTGAGTAGGGCAAAGAAGCTCCCTGTATAAGTTGAACGGACGGTATCATCTAAGCTAAATGGCACGCCTAAGAACATGTTCCCAAACGCCACACCGAAGACCAGTGCAGGCACAGCACCACCCACGGCTAAACCCCAGTCCCATGACGTACGCCATTTGGTATTTTGCAGTTTAGAGCGGTAGTCAAAACCTACAGGTCGTAAGAATAGGGCAAACAGTACCAACAGTAGCGCCCAATACATGCCTGAGAATGCTGTTGCATAAACCATTGGCCATGCGGCAAACAATGCACCGCCAGCAGTAATGAACCAAACTTGGTTACCGTCCCAGTGCGGAGCGATAGTGTTGATGGCCGCACGGCGTTCTTCATCTGTTTTGCCCACAAATGGCATGATCGCCATAGAGCCCATATCGAAGCCATCGGTGAGAGCAAAGCCAATCAGCAAGACACCGACTAAAACCCACCAAATGATTTTGAGTAATTCATATTCGATCATGCTTGAGTCTCCTCATTACGAGCTGCTTCAAATTTTTCAAAATGGTATTTACCAGTGTGAAGCGAACTTGGACCAAGACGTGAGAATTTGATCATTAAATACATTTCAATAATCAAAAGAACGGTATAGAACGCAGCTAAAGCAGCGATAGAACCCCACACATCACCTGTGCTTAAGCTCGATGCTGACAAGTGTGTAGGTAGAACTTCACCAATCGTCCACGGCTGACGACCTACTTCTGCAACATACCAACCTGTTTGTGCAGCAATCCATGGCAGAGGCAGAGCGAAAAGCGCGAACTTCAGTAACCATGGTTTGTTTTCTGCATTGCGTTTTGCCACAGCAAAGGTTGCTAGAGCAAATAACAACAGCATAAGGAAACCAGATACAACCATGGCACGGAATGCCCAGAATAAGCTTGGCACGTGAGGAATCGTGTCTTTTGCAGCAGATTTGATTTGATCTTCAGATGCATCAACTACATTTGGTGTGTATTTCTTCAGCAGTAAGCCATAACCCAAGTCTTTTTGAGTTTCAGCAAAGGCAGCTTTTAGCTCTGGAGAAGTATCACCTGCGCGTAGTTTTTCCAGTTGTGAGTAAGCCACCATACCGTTACGAATACGATCTTCGTGTTGTACGATCAAATCTTTAATACCAGTCACTTCTTTGTCTAAAGAACGTGTTGCAATAAGACCCATCACATATGGAATTTTCACTGCATAATCTGTAGTCATGGTTTCTTTATTTGGAATACCAAACAAAGTAAAGGGTGCAGGTGCAGGGTGAGTATCCCATTCTGCTTCAATGGCCGCGAGTTTAGTTTTTTGAACATCACCCAGTTCATAACCTGACTCATCGCCCAGTAAAATCACTGAAAGTGTTGAAGCTAAACCAAAAATTGCGGCAATGGCAAATGAACGACGCGCAAACGGAATATCGCGTTTTTTCAGTAAGTAGTAGCTTGAAATAGCAAGGACGAAAATAGCACCTGTCACATAACCCGCAGACACGGTATGTACAAATTTTACCTGTGCAACTGGGTTAAAAATGAGAGCACCAAAATCTACCAGTTCCATGCGCATGGTTTCATAGTTAAAGACAGAACCGACAGGGTTTTGCATCCAACCATTTGCAACCAAAATCCATAAGGCAGACATATTAGAACCGAGTGCAACCAGCCATGTCACACATAAGTGCTGCACTTTGGATAAGCGATCCCATCCAAAGAAGAACAGACCGATGAATGTCGATTCTAAGAAGAATGCCATTAATCCTTCAATGGCTAATGGAGCACCGAAAATATCCCCCACATAGTGTGAGTAATATGCCCAGTTAGTCCCGAACTGGAACTCCATGGTTAAGCCAGTAGTGACCCCTAAAGCGAAGTTAATACCGAAGAGTTTCCCCCAAAACTTGGTCATGTCTTTATAAATTTCTTTACCTGAAATCACATAGGTGGTTTCCATAATGGCAAGAATAAAGGCAAGCCCCAGTGTAAGTGGAACAAAAATAAAGTGATACATCGCGGTCATAGCGAACTGGAACCGCGAAAGATCGACCACGCTTTCAGATATCATCAACGTGTCTCCTTGATTGGGGATGGATTGCCTGCAATACGCTCAGCAACTTGATTGTCAAAATTTTTAGGAATAGTCGGGGCGTCAAACCAGATGTTCTTAATGACCATTAAAATAATCACCTTAATGATTAAAATGGCCACAATCTCTCTGGTGACTTTTTGATTGAGATTTTTGGGGACTAAGCTCATTTCACAAAGCCTATTTTTTAACTTGCTATATATTATTAAACAAAAACATACAAAAGATAAATAGTCTTTAAACTTAAATAAAAAATATATTATTAAGTCTTTTAAATACATGAACTTAAAATAATGATGTGATGAAAAATAAACTAATATTTTTGTATTTTAAAGTTGACCAAATTACTTATGTTTTTATTTAAATACTTGACTAAAATACTTGTATATATTTATTTTAAATCCGACTAAAACGCTTATATTTAACGTTTATCGTTATTTTATTGATAATTCGTCTTAAGAATATAAAAGTGATAGGGCTTTTAAATGATGGATTTTAACGGATATGAATCATGGATGATTTGATCTGTTGCATATACCACAAGGAAATTAGGAATTGAAAATCGAATTCATATTAAAAAGTCTTTTATTGTGTCATATAAGCTTGAAGGCAGAGGCGGGGAGTAAAATTCTCATCCTGAGCTTATTTTGCGCAAATATTTTTAAATTGTAGAAAGCTGGATTGTGAATGAAAGATTGCTATAAAAGATTGAACAAGAAGATGAGGCAAGGGTTCGATTTAAACAACGCGTTGTGAGGCGTTTTTGGAGGTTGACGCTGTATCAAGATCTTGGTAGGTTAGGCATGGCAAAGGATAAACTTGCTCATAAAGGCGTACAGCGTTGAAATGGGATCAGATGGGGTGCTTGTTTAGCGCGTACTTTCACCACTAAAAAGTTGATTGGATTTTGAAATTTTCTTTGCTATGTAATGTGACTTTTTTAGACGAATGAGAATAATTTGTGACTGAAATTCAAGTTCACCAAACTCAGGTTCAACTTGCACATAGTGTAGCTGACCATATTCATCGCGAACGCGAGCTTGAGCCGAAAAACCAGGACGTGCATTCCCGCTGGAGATAGTCGCCAGACGACCCAGTAAGTTGGTTTGTTTTTTATCAGGTCTGGGTTTAATAACTTGATCCAAACAGTGGATCATAAAAACGGTAAAGAAAATTGCAATAATTAGCGCGGGCAAGATCAGATAGTAAGCCGAAGTAAACGCTTGTTCTTTGGCGTAGATGCAGAACTGAAGGAAATAACCTGCAACACTAAAATTAAGTAAGAGAAAAACGACAATCAGCACTTTAGAAAACTTAACGTCCAGCAGTGGAGATTCAGTCAGTTTTTGCGGCGAGAGCCTTTTGAGGAAATGACTTGGGCGGGATTTAAAAAAGTAGCCTAAGGTTTCCACCATGCTGAGTATGACTAAAGTCAATAAGCTGAAATGAAAGAGCATCAAGTCAGGGTGATGTAACAACTCATACATGGTGCACGTCCAATTTCATTATTCTTCTGTGAGATAAATCCCACCGTCAGAATGCACGGTAATCGCTACTTTTTCAAGTGCTTCGCCTTGGCATGGGCCAGAAATGCATTCACCTGTTTCCACCATAAATAGCGCACCATGGGTCGAACATTCAATAAATTCTTGGTCGCGGTCTAAAAACTGGTTTTCCAAAAATTCAAGTTCAACTTGCAAATGTGGGCAAATGTTTTGGTAAGCAAAGAAGGCACCGTCACGTTGGGTGATAAAAATCGTATCCCCTTTAGGTGTTTCAAAAGAACGCGCTTCGCGTTCTGGGATGTCTTCTGTCATGCAAATTTTTTGCATCATGCACATTCCTTTTGCAGTTGTTGGAGCAATTCGGCGTAATCTGCCACAGCTAAACGAGGGCCAAACTGAGACACCACTTCACTTGAAATCAAAATTGCAAGTTGCGCAGCTGTATGTAAGCCTAAGCCTGCATTCACAGCATAGAGGAAGGCACCAGCAAAGGCATCACCTGCACCATTGGCATCGATAGCGTGTACTTTACGACCCGCGACATTAAATGTTTCTTGTGCATTTGAAATAAGTGCACCTTCAGCTGAAAGCGTAATCACCACATGCTGGCTTAGTGTTTTGAGTTTTGCTAAAGCCGCCTCAACTGTTTCAGTTTCGGTGTACATCATGGCTTCTTGTTGGTTACAGAACAATAAGTCCACACCATCTGCAATCATTTCATCTAGACCCTGACGCGCGTATTGCACCATCGCAGGGTCAGATAGGGTTAATGCAATTTTAACACCATGAGCTTTGGCAATTTCACGCGCCTGCTTAACAGCTAAACGTGCGCTATCGCTGGTTGAAAGATAACCTTCGATATAGAGCCATTTCGCTGTTTTTAAGGGTTCAAAGTCAATCTGTTGTTCAGTTAACTCGGCTGTAATACCTAAATAGGTATGCATAGTGCGTTCAGAGTCTTCACTGACTAGAACCATACACGTGCCTGTTACGCCTTCACTGATTGATTTTTCAGTGTTTTTAATGCCTGCTTCGTGCAAACCGTTGAGGTAAGTTTGTCCTAGTTCATCATTGCCCACGCGGCATGCATAAAATGCTGAACCACCCAAGGCACTAAAAGCAACGGTGGTGTTGGCTGCTGAACCACCTGAAGCCTGACCTTTATAGCTTTGTGTTTCTTTTAATTTTTTGTAAAGATCTGCTTGTGTTTCACCATCAGTTAACTGCATAGTGCCTTTTTGCAAATGTTGTTGAATAAGGAAGTCGTCAGAGACTTTAAATTCTTGGTCGATTAGTGCATTACCAATTGCAAAAAGATCAACAGTTGCCATGTCTTTTTTCGTCACGTATTGAAAATAAAGCGACATTTTACACCAATGCTCAAGATTGCTGTAGTTTGTTGAGGAAAATTCATTTTATTTACGTGGCAAATGTAGTGAAATGGCTTTGCTCATATTCAAGGAAGTTTAGATGGAAATTTTAATTCAAGCGGCAGAACAATTACCTCCTCAAATACAAGCTTTAGCACAACTGGCGGCAAAAGAAGGATATGAACCGTTGACCCGCTTGATCGAAGAATATCAAAGTGGAAAAAATCGTTTTGATCAAACGGGTGAGGTGTTGTTATTGGCCTATGATCAAGACCAATTGATTGCCTGTGGCGGTTTAAATCAACAATGGGGTGAGAATGAAATCGAGGCGCGTATTGGGCGCGTACGTCGTTTTTATGTACATCCTAAATACCGTAAGAGCGGTGTGGGTCGTCAGTTGTTGGCGCATCTAGAAAAATGTGCACGTCCGAACTTTTCTGCACTGTGTTTAAATACCGCAGATTTGTCAGCAGCCAGTTTTTATCAAAAGCAAAACTATGTTTTTGTAGAAAATCACCCGAACTATAATTATTTTAAATATCTCATCTAGTTTTACTTTTTGAGAACGCTTCCCTCAAAAAGACTGAAATTTGGAAAGCAGCGAGATGCTTTTCAAATTTCCAGCAAATTACTCGGGTTTTCAGCGTGAAATCTTTTGACAACTAAAGCTATAATGCAGGCAGTGTATTAATTATTGTTAGGAGATCACATGACTGTAGATGTCACTGAAACCATTTCTCAAACTGTACATCCTGCGTTTCAGTTGGTACGTCAACACCATGTTGAAGCTTTAGACATTTTAGTGTCTGAATATAAACATAAAGTCACTGGGGCAGTGCATTATCACTTGGCCACCAATCATGATGAAAATGTATTCTTGGTTGCCTTTCGCACCCAACCTATGGATTCAAAAGGCGAAGCGCATATTTTAGAACACACAGCACTGTGCGGTTCGGAAAAGTTTCCTGTTCGTGATCCGTTCTTTTTAATGATTCGTCGTTCACTGAACACTTTTATGAACGCCTTTACTGCGGCGGACTGGACAGCGTATCCATTTGCGACTCAGAATAAGAAAGATTTCCAAAATTTACTCGAAGTGTATTTAGATGCGGCTTTTGCAGCCAATTTGAATCCGCTGGATTTTGCCCAAGAAGGAATCCGCATTGAGCTTGAAAACGGTGAGCCTGTTTATAAAGGTGTGGTTTTCAACGAAATGAAAGGGGCTATGAGTTCGCCTTCAGACCAGTTGTATCATCAGTTAGCGCACCACTTATTCCCTGAAACCACTTATCACTACAACTCAGGTGGCGACCCTAAAGATATTCCAGACTTGACTTACCCTGAGTTAGTGGATTTCTACAAGTCGCATTATCACCCAAGTAACGCAGTTTTCATGACCTTTGGTAATGAGCCTGCTTACAATCTACAAGAGCAGTTTGAAACTTTAGCCTTGGCCAAGTTTTCAAAAGGTGAAACGCTCTTTTCTAAAGAAGAGCGCCGTTTGACTGCGCCACTAGAAGTGACTGAAACCTATGCGGTAGATGCAGAAGATTTAAAAGACAAAACTTATCACATTATTTCGTGGTTATTGCCTAAAGCCAGTGAGATCAAACTACGCTTAGGTATGCGCCTTGTTGAAGGTGTATTGTTAGAAGATTCAGCTTCTCCATTGCGTCATTATTTAGAGACCTGTGGTTATGCACAGTCTACTGGCCCGATTATGGGTGTAGATGATTCAAACTACGAAATGACTTTCTACTGTGGCGTACAAGGTTCAAACCCTGAACATACAGCTGAGTTTAAAGCAGGTGTGTTTAAGGTTTTAGAAGATGTTGCTTCGAAACCTGTCGATCAAAACATGGTGGATGCGATTTTACATCAAATTGAATTGCACCAACGTGAAATCAATGGCGATGGCATGCCTTACGGTCTAAGCCTGATTTTAAATGGTTTGGGCAGTGCGATTCACCACAGCGACCCAGTCACTGTATGGGATGTGGACTCAGCCATTGCTGCGGTAAAAGAAGAACTGAAAGATCCAATGTGGTTGTCAAACTTAATCAAAACCTATTTGATTGATAACCCGCACCGTGTACAAATGACTTTGGTGCCTGATGCCAATAAATCTGCAGTAGAAGCAGCGGCAGAAAAAGCACGTTTAGCCGAAATAGGTGCGCAGCTAACAGACGCTGAAAAAGCAGAAATTGAAGCACAAACTGAAGCACTTAAAGTCCGTCAAGATACCCCTGATGACCTTAATCTTTTGCCAAAAGTGGGCTTGGAAGATGTGCCTGCTGAACTGCAAATTGTACAAGGGCAGTTGCGCGAGATTATCTCAAATCGTATCGATTATCCGTTGAATCTTTATCATGCGGGTACCAACGGTATTTACTACAACCAAGTACTGATTGAAATTCCGCAAGATGTAGTGCAGTCACCTTACTTTAACTTGCTATCCATTTTGATGGGTGAAGTTGGTGCAGGTCAGTATGACTATCTTGAACTACAACAACTACAAACTGCGGTGAGTGGTGGTTTAGGTATGGGCGCCTCTTTACGTTCTCAAGTAAATGACAAAAATCAAATCAGTGCATGGTTAACGCTGACCACAAAATCGTTGGTGAGTAATTTTGACAGTATTGCTTTGTTGAAGTTGGCATTTGAACAACTTCGTTTTGACGAAAAAGATCGCATTGTTGAGTTATTGCAACAACGTAAAACACGTTGGGCATCCCGTCTTTCAGGTTCAGGTCACAGTTATGCCATGCAAATTGCAGGACGTAACCACAGTGCTTTGGCAAAACGTGATTATCACAACACGGGCTTAGGTGCATTAAACTGGTTAGGCGATCTAGTCAGCCGTATTGAAAAAGATGCAGCAGCTTATGATGATTTGATCAATGAATTAAAAGCGATTCATTTAAAACTTTTACAAGCACCAAAACAGTTCTTACTGGTTTGTGAAGAACATCAGTCAGACCGTTTGGTTGAAGAAGTTCAAAATGTGTGGGACAAGTTAGCTATTCCTGAGCAAACTGTGACTTTAAAAGCTACTGAGCAGGTTGATACTGATGCAGATGAGGCGTGGTTAATTCAAGCCAATGTTCAATTCTGTTCATCGGCTTATCAGGCTGTTGAGGTGTCACATCCAGATGCTGCACCGCTGATGGTACTGGCAGCGTACTTGCGTAATGGTTTCTTACACAGTGCAATTCGTGAAAAAGGTGGGGCTTATGGTGGTGGCGCAAGCTATGACGGCAATGCATGTTCATTCCGCTTCTATAGCTATCGTGACCCGCGTTTGGCTGAAACCTTCAATGACTTTGAAGCCAGTGTGCAATGGTTGCTCAATACTGAGCAAAAGCCTCATCAGCTTGAAGAAGCAATTTTAGGTTTGATTGCTGGTATGGACAAACCAGGTTCACCAGCGGGTGAAGCGATTACGGCATGTTATGCACTTTTACATGCACGTACGCCAGCCTTCCGTAAGCAGTTACGTAGCCGTCTTTTGGCTGTGGGTTTAGAGGACTTGCAACGTGTGGCGGTACAATACTTGCTTGAACAAAAACCAACGAAAGCTGTGGTTGCACCTATGGCGAAGCGTGATACTTTAATTGAGTTAGGTTTTAGTATTCAACAAGTTCAGTAAAACAATAAGAGGGTCGTATGGCGTTCAAATCATTTGAGCGTTCAACTTTAGTACTGAGCATGACTGTACTCAGTACTTTGGGTGTCGCTAAAACACATGCACAAATTTCCGAAGTACCCGCAGCTCCTGCAACAGCCGAGGCATGTGTTGCATTAGCATCGAATGCAGACCGTTTGGCTTGTTATGATGCATTATTTAAAATTCCTGAAGCGGTAAAACCACATATTGTTTCTGAGCAACGTGCAGCTATGGAAATTGCACCAGAACCTGAAAATATCACAGGGAAGATTGCACAAAGTGTAAGCTCTGTCTTTGCTTCGGAAGGCCCTAAAATATCGCCAAATTTATCTTTAATGGATAGCCGTTGGGAGCTTTCACCAGAAAGCAAACTGGGAACTTGGAATATTCGTGCCTACCAACCTGTGTATTTAATGCCTGGTTTTTGGACGACAGATAAAAATGAATATCCACAAAGTCCAAATCCGACCAATACGGTGGATGAAGATCAGAACCTAAAGTCAATGGAAGCGAAATTCCAACTGTCTTTAAAAACTAAAGCGGTGGAAAACCTATTTGGGGACAATGGTGATGTTTGGTTGGGTTATACCCAGTCTTCTCGTTGGCAGCTTTATAATAGTGATGAATCACGTCCGTTCCGTGAAACAAACTATGAGCCTGAAGCCAGTTTGGTTTTCCGCACCAATTATGAATTGTTGGGTTTAAATGGTCGCTTACTGGGATTAACTTTCAATCACCAGTCTAATGGTCGTTCCGATCCGCTGTCACGTAGTTGGAACCGTGTCATGTTGAATGTGGGTTTAGAAAGAGACAACTTTGCGCTCATGCTGCGCCCTTGGTACCGTCTAGACGAAGACGCCGATGATGATAATAACCCTGATATTAAGGATTATGTCGGACGGGGTGATTTAACAGCATTCTACCGTTGGAATGAACATGATTTTTCAGTCATGCTACGCCATAGTTTAAAAGGTGGCGATGACTCGCGCGGTGCTGCACAGTTTGACTGGGCTTTTCCTATTTCAGGGAAGTTGCGTGGCCATTTCCAGTTGTTTGATGGTTATGGCGAAAGTTTAATTGATTATAACCACCGAGCGACTTATGTGGGCTTGGGCGTGTCTTTAATGAATTGGTACTAATTTAGAAACATAAAAAAACCACGTTTGATACGTGGTTTTTTTATGTTTAAGTGTTAGGTTTCTTAACCAATTTGAATATCAGCAGTTGGGTGTTTTAGGCGGCTCTTTTTCGGCGTTGCTATCAGGTAGGCCAGCGTTAAAGGACCTAAACGACCTGCAAACATCAAGAGCATCAGAATAAATAAACTTGCAGGTTGAAGTTCGCCGGTGATGCCACGTGACAAACCGACAGTACAAGCAGCGGAAATGGCTTCAAATAACAAATCCATAAACTGATGATTAGGTTCGATTAAAGATAAACTAAAGATGCCTAAGAAAATAAGTGCTGTAGTAATAGAGACGACAGCCATCGCCTTAAAAGAGGTTTTTTGAGAAACAGAGTGATTGAACACACGAATTTCATCTTCACGTCTAAGGAAGCTAATCACGCTGAGTAAAACAATAATAAAAGTACCTACTTTAATCCCGCCCGCGGTACTCATCGAGCCGCCCCCAATGAACATCAGTAACATGGTCACGAGGGTCGAAGCATCTTTCATTTGTGCTAAATCAAGACTGTTAAAGCCCGATGAACGAGGCACGGTGGCATGGAACCATGCATTTAAAGCTTGGTCACCTAAGCTCATTGGCGCTAAAGTGAGGGGATTGTTCGATTCAATCGCCCATAAGAGAACAAAAGCAATCAGGTTCAAACCTGCAATGGTGGATAAAATCAGTTTGCTATTGGTACTTAAGCCTTTCCAACGTTTGCTGCGTTTAATGTCCATTAACACCACAAAACCTGTCCCACCAATGATGTATAGCATACTGATGGTAAAGGTAATGAGATACTGACCCGAGAAGCTCATTAGACTGTTGGGAAACAGTGAAAAGCCACCATTGTTAAATGCGGATACACTGTAAAAAGCCGCATAAAACAGAGCTTGATTGAAGTTGTAATCTTCTAACCATGCAATGGTCAAAATAACCGTGCCGATCGCTTCAAAAAATAAGGAATACAGCAGTACCCCTTTAATGGTGAAGGATACTTTGGATAAGCTGGTTTGGCCAATGGTCTCTTGCGCCATGATTTGTTGCTTTAAACCGAGTTTGGTCGACAGACTCAGTGCGGCTAAAATTGCAAAAGTCATAAAGCCTAAGCCACCAATTTGAATCAGTAGCATGATGATGATTTTACCTGTTACGGTAAAAGTTTCACCGACATTCACCACAGACAGTCCCGTAATGGTGACTGCTGAGCTGGCGGTGAACAAAGAGTGAATCCAACTGAGTTCACCGTGGTGCGAAATGGGTAACTTTAATAATAGAGTCCCAATAATAATAAAGCTCAAAAAACCCAAAGCCAGCAGGCTGGGCGGGCTTAAATTAATGGTACTGTTTTGTGGGGTTTGCCATTCTTTGACTTTTTTCATGATTTGAACCGTGCTGAAAGACGACGTAATGTTTCAACTAAACCTTCAACAACAAGAATATCACCCACTTGTAAAATTAAATTGGGGTCAATGCTGTACAAAACGTTTTTTCCGCGTTTATGGAGTAATGTTTTCACATCAGGTGCTTGATCCATCAGTTGGCGGAAGCGAGTCCCTTGTAGTTTTTCATCAATTTCAATTTTGACAATATAGTGGTTATCTTCAAGCGCCATATAGCGACTGACCATGGGATAGCATAAAGACTGCGCAATCCGCACGCCCATGTCCTCTTCAGGGTGAATAATTTTACTAATCCCTAAATGGCTTAAAATCATATGGTGCGACTTTGATTTGGCTTTGACCCAAATTTTTTCAACCCCAATATTTTTGAGGTGCAGCACACACAAAATACTGGCTTCAATATTTTCACCAATTGCGACCACCACGGCATCGCAGTTTTTAATATTTAATTCATCGAGGACATGTTCATCTGTTGCGTCGGCGATGACAGCATGGGTCACCTGCTCAGAAATATTTTCAACATATTTTTTTTCACTATCGATACCAATGACATCATGTCCCAGTTCAATGAGTTGAGTTGCAACTGTGGCTCCAAAGCTTCCTAAACCAATCACTGCAAATTGTGCCATGTCATCTTTCCTTTAAATTTTTTTATACGTCGATTGTTAACGAATGTTGTGCCAAATTTCACAAGATGTCATCTTTATACAGACACGCTATTTTCGATCAACCGCGCTTTGCCTTATACCAATATATCACTCATCCAAAGGAGTATATAAATGCGGAAGACACTGTATGAATCCCTGAGGATCGCGTTTCCAGAATTGAATGATACCGCAATTCCAGAAGAACAAGATGAGTTCGAGCACTTTGTACGTTGGTTGAATAGCTATTATTCAAACATTCAAAAAATAGAGCTCGATGATTTTCGACAAAATGGTATTGATGAATGCCATCGACTCCAACAGTTAGGTATTGACTTAGACGAGCTGAAAAACCAAATCAATGATGATATGGCGTCTTTTTATCAAATGTATGACAGTGAGGAAGAAGAAACCTCAGACATGCATGGTTATGATTTTGAATTTAGTTTTGATGTTATTTTTAACCACATTAAAATTTTTATTGAGCCTTATGAACTCAGTTTACTGGTTATTGAGCGAGAGAACCCCTATTGGCTGTTGGTACCGCATAATGATGAACTGATCGACAGGATTATTGTCACGTATAACCACACGTTTGGTGATGAAGAGCCGCTGCAGCTCATAGAATAAAACCGCCTCGAAGGGCGGTTTTATGTATGTATTGAATCTTTTATTTTAAGAAACGTTGATAACCTAGGTTATTGGTAATTTCTTCATATGGATACGAAATACTTTCTAAGGTTTCAATCAACCCATCTGGGTTTTGTTTCGCATCACTTGCTTCTAAACCAACAAGGACACGACCTTCCGCCGCACCATGGTTGCGGTAGTGGAATAGGGTAATGTTATGCGTAGGGCCAAGGCGTTCGAGGAACATTAACAGTGCACCTGGACGTTCAGGGAACTCAACACGGAACAAACGCTCATTTTCAAGGTCTGCATGACCACCAATTAGGTAGCGAATATGCAGTTTTGCCACCTCATCATCAGACAAGTCATCGACATCGAACTGCGTTTTCAGCGCTTCAAAAATATCGTGACGCTCTTTTTCACCGCCTTTTAAGCTAATCCCGACAAAGACTTGCGCTGCACTGGCATCGCTCGCACGGTAGTTAAACTCGGTGATATTACGGCCCTGTAGCGCTCGGCAGAAATTCAGGAATGAACCTTTTTTCTCTGGAATGGTCACCGCAAAAATAGCTTCTTTACGTTCACCCAATTCAGTACGTTCTGCAATATAACGTAAACGGTCAAAGTTCATGTTGGCACCGCATACAATTGAAACGATGTTTTGCCCAATCAGCTCGTGAGTTTCAACATATTTTTTAATCCCTGCCAAGGCCATCGCACCCGATGGTTCAACGATGCTACGACATTCATCATAGGTGTCTTTAATGGCGGCACAAATTTCATCGGTATTGACTAAAACCACTTCACGCTCAACGATCGGGCCTGAGTTATCCGACTTTTGTAGTTGAATCACTTCAAATGGTTTTTCACCAATTTGTGCTACAGCTGTGCCATCAGCAAATAGACCAACTTGAGGCAGTACTACGCGTTCACCTGCTTCAAATGCGGCTTTTAAACAAGCAGATTCGTCATATTCAACAGGAATAACTTTGACATGTGGTGCAACATCGCCTAAGTAGGCTGCTATACCAGCAATTAAACCGCCGCCACCAACAGCGACGAAAACGTAGTCGACATCGCGCCATTGGCGCAAAATTTCATTGCCAATCGTGCCTTGACCTGCCATGACCAGTTCATCGTCATAGGGAGGGATAAAACTCATACCGTCTTCTGCGGCACGTTGAATTGCGTATTTGTTGGCAACATCAAAAGAGTCGCCGTGGAGAACCACTTCACCGCCTAAGCGTTTGACTGCCTGAACTTTAATATCTGGGGTAGTTTTCGGCATCACAATAATGGCACGAATCCCGAGTTTTTTACCTGACAGTGCTACGCCTTGGGCATGGTTGCCAGCAGATGCAGTAATCACGCCACGTTCAAGTTGAGCTCTAGGAAGTTGGCTAATGCGGTTATAGGCACCGCGTAGCTTAAATGAAAAGACTGGTTGTAAGTCTTCACGTTTAAAACGAATGTTGTTATTGAGTTTCTCACTAATTCGAGGTGCCGCTTCGAGTGGAGTTTCGATTGCAACATCGTAGACTGTTGCTTGTAATATTTGTCGAACCAAACGAGACAGCATGTTAATTTCCCATTTAACAGTTTAAAATAGAGGATCATTGTAACAAACCCCTGTACATTTGGGCTGTAAAATCAGCAACAAATGTCAAAAAATAGTTGAGCCAAATTATGAGTCTGTATGCTACCCAAGATGAAAAAAAGCAAGCTGCTGCAAAAGCTGCCTTAAAGCACTTACCTAAAGGTGGCATTTTAGGGGTGGGTACAGGCAGCACCGTAAATTTCTTAATTGAACTTTTACCAGAACTTCAGCTTGAAGCGGCTGTGGCAAGTTCAGAAGCAACGGCTGAGCGCTTAAAGAAATTAGGCATTGAAGTGGTTGATATGAACTCTGTCGGCGGTTTAGATGCCTATGTCGATGGGGCAGATGAAATTGACCGTCATATGCATATGATCAAAGGCGGTGGCGCCGCACTGACTCGCGAGAAAATTGTGGCTTCAATTGCGAGAAAATTTGTTTGTATTGTGGATGACTCTAAGTGGGTCGATCAATTGGGCCGCGACTTTCCACTTCCGATTGAAGTGATTCCAATGGCTCGTTCAGCTGTGGCACGTAAAATTGTCTCACTTGGTGGTGATCCTGCTTACCGTGAAGGCGTGGTGACGGATAACGGTAACGTGATTTTAGACGTTTATAACTTAAATATCTTAAATGCGCTTGAGCTTGAAAAAACCATTAACGACATTCCAGGTGTGGTGTGTAATGGTATTTTTGCAATCAATAAAGCAGATGTGGCAGTTGTTGCAACAGACAGTGGTATTGAAGAGCGTACCGTGGTTTAATTTTAAATCTTCCCTGAGCTCTTCTTTTAAAAAGAGGGGCTAAAAGCAAAAACATTTTTATCTTATGTTTTTCTCCCTCCTTTCAAAAGGAGGGTCGGGAGGATGATTCAATAAAAGAATAATATTAATGACCTTAGCAGACCTACCTGAAATTCAAATCACCCATCATGCACGTGCGACCCGGTTACGACTTCGTGTTGAACCAACTCAAATTCGTTTAACCGTGCCTAAATTTTGTAGCAAACGGCAAATTCAGGATTTTTTAAATCAATCTGAACAGTGGATGGTTGAAACTTGGCAGAAGCAACAAGCCAGTCTGCTACAGATAGATCAAACCCTTCCCACAGAATTACGGTTATTTAATCGCCAAAATGCTTTAACGGTGAGCTATCAAACACAAAAAAATGCATATATTTTGGATGAGGATAATCACCAGCTTTGGATCAGTGACCGTCAGCCCGAAAGTTATTTAAAATCTTTTGTAATTGCATATGCCAAACAGCACTTGCCTGTTTATTTGCAACAGATTAGTCATGAAACTGGTTTAAAATTTGCACAATGTTCAATTCGTCAGCCCAAGACCCGCTGGGGGAGTTGTAGTGCCAAATATGACATCATGCTTAACAGTGCTCTAGTGCTGTTTCCTGAAGTCATTACGCGTTACGTCTGTGTGCATGAACTCGCACATACGCAACATTTTGATCATAGTGCACGTTTTTGGGCGGAAGTTGCCAAATATGATGCCACTTTTCAACAGCATCGAAAAACCTTAAAAACAACCGCATTGCCGTATTGGTGGGCAAGCGTTTAAAGTTAATTTTACGTGCAAAATTTAAAAATAATTTCTTCTGATTGATTGAGCGTTAGTCAAAAAATGCTCTAAACTTCATGATCTAAGGTAAACATTCCTCAATTTCAGTCCAAAGACCTCAAATGTGAATTTTACAGATATCCACTATTTTATATTAATCGTTCCAGCTTGCCTGATTTTAATGGGAAGCTTACTTTTAATATGTCATTTTGCTTTTAGGGCTCCCTCATATTTATTGTGGCTCGGGCTTGGATATATTGTGCCTTCGTTTTCTGTGGCGGCACAAAGTTTTATGTCGAATAAGCAGTTGGCTTTGTCGGCACCCATTTTAGGCAGTATGTATTTGTTTGGTGCATGGGCCAGCGCTTATGCTATGGGCTTAAGAAAGAATGCGAATGCACGTCCATATTGGTGTCTGGCCTTGGTCGTAATGGCTTTACTTTCACTGAGTTATTATTCCTATGTAGATGATCAACTGTGGATCAGGATGCTGATTCTGAACATTTCAATTGCATTGGTTGAGTTTTTGGTTTTGTTTTCAATGTTTAAACATTATCAAGGGATTGATTTGCTCAATAAAATAGTCGACTTTTCCTACTTGTTTATTGTGCTGTATACCTTTGTTCGCGGAATCATTATTTTTCTCTTTTTAAGAAATATCGAAGTAGACATGCTGGCAAACTCAGTCTGGTGGTTGATGATGCTTGCTGCGAGCATTATCTTAAGTATGTGGTTTGCAATAGTGCTGCTCGGAACCTTGGTGCGCGATATTATCCATCAACTCAATGATGAGCGGCTAAGAGATCCGCTAACACATTTATTCAATCGACGTGGCTTTAACGAAGCCGCTAAACGAAAGTTGCATCAGCTCTCTAAACAGTCTTATTTCTTGCTCATGTGTGATATTGACCATTTTAAGAAAATTAATGACACCTATGGGCATTTGGTGGGTGATCAAATTTTACAACAAGTCGGTCAAATTATTGGGCAAAACGTCTGTGATCATGACTTAGTGGGGCGTTTTGGCGGGGAAGAGTTCATTGTCTTATTGCAAATTGATGACCCCACGCTGGCTTATAACATTGCCAATCGTATTCGTTTAGGTATTGCCGATGCACAATTATCCTCAAAAAGTATTGCCGTGACAGCAAGTTTTGGACTGGCTGCAGTACATCAACCCAACTTAAAATATGCCATACATACTGCCGATCAATTGTTATATCAGGCGAAACATTCGGGACGAAATCAGATTGGTTTTGAGCCTGCACAGAGTATATTGGATGCGTCTCATTAGGTGTCGATAGCACTAAAAACGCATAAATTCCAAGTAAAACAGTTTAGAAAGCAGAAACTTCCTGTCATACTAGGCAGTTACGAAATGGACAGTTTAAGTTTGAGGTAATACACGTGATTTCAGTTGGTATTGTCGGCGGTACAGGTTATACAGGCGTTGAATTGTTGCGTCTTTTACTACGACACCCAAATGTGCAAGTAAGCGTATTAACATCGCGTACAGAAGACGGTCGCCGTGTAGATGATATGTTCCCAAGCCTACGTGGACATACCGAACTCAAATATTCAGATTTGAATATTGATGAACTGAAAAAATGTGATGTGGTGTTCTTTGCGACACCGCATGGCGTTGCCATGAAGTATGCCGAAGAGTTGGTGGCTGCAAATACTAAAGTGATTGACCTTGCCGCAGACTTTCGTTTACAAGACTTAGAACAGTTTGAAAAATGGTATGGTATGCAGCATGCGTGCCCTGAACTACTGAAAGACTCGGTTTATGGTTTATCAGAATTAAACCGTGAGCAGATTAAACAAGCCAATGTCATTGGTAACCCTGGTTGTTATCCAACAACAGTACAACTGGGTTTAGCGCCGTTATTTAAGCAAAACGACACATTAGTTAAACCTGAAAGCATTATTATTGATGCAAAATCGGGTGTGTCTGGTGCTGGTCGTAAAGCCAGCCTTGGTATGATCTATTCTGAAAATGCTGATAATTTCAAAGCTTATGGCGTTGCAGGTCACCGTCATCATCCTGAAATTGTGGAAGCGTTGGAAGATATTTCAGGCTTAAAAGATGTATTTAACCACATTTTGTTTGTTCCGCATTTGGTGCCAATGATTCGTGGCATGCTGAGCACGATTTATGTGGACTTAACCGATGCGGGTGAAGCTGCTGATTTGCAAAGTTTATATGAACAGTTTTATGCCAATGAAGCTTTTGTCGATGTGATGCCTGCGGGAAGTTCACCAGAGACACGTTCTGTGCGGGGCGCAAATCAACTACGTATTGCACTGTATAAACCACAACCGAAAAAATTAGTGGTCATTTCTGTACAAGACAATTTGGTTAAAGGGGCAGCAGGTCAGGCCGTTCAAAACATGAACTTAATGTTTGGATTTGCTGAAACTGCGGGCCTAGACGGAATTGGTTTATTACCATAAAAAACGTTTTAAAACTTCACACACATTTAGATTTCGATTTAAATGTGTGTTTTGAATTGAATCAAAATAAGAGATGACGATGCCGAACACTGACACAAATATGACGTCACAACAGCCTGAACCTGCAAAGCCGTTTTTACAGACCAATAAGCCCTTGGCAATTGGTGCTGCAATATTGATGGTTGCAAGTGGGGTATTGGGCTATACCGTCGGACATCGTCAGGGTTTAACGGTGGTAGGTTTTGATGCAGATGCTGAGCAACTGGTCGAAGTGGTACAAAAGCAAAAGACCAGTCTGGATGCTTTAAATAAAAACTACAATGCTGCTGTTCAGGAGCGTGATGTTGCTGTGACCAATTCAAATGAGCTGTATTTGTCATTGCAAAAAGCTTTAGATCAACAAGCGCAATCTGAAACCACTGCTGTGATTTACCGTGAGGTTTTACGTCAACGCGGCGGTATTCCACTGGCTGTGCAGCATATTGCGATTAAACCTTTGCCTGAAAATGCATTTGAATATCAACTCGACTTGGTTCAAGTCAGTCCATCTAAACGTGCAGCTTCAGGTACAGTTGAACTCCGACTCATTCGTGGTACAGAGGTTTTAGTTGTACCTCTTGAAGACAAAAACTTTAACTTTGAAAACTATGAGCGTTTAACAGGGCGTTGGACAATGCCTAAAGGCTTTATGCCACAGTTTATCGAAGTCCGTTTAACAGGTAGCACACCAGTGACACGACGCTTTAGTTGGTCACGTGGTGAAGCCGTAGAAAGTCAATCAGCATTTGTCTCTGAAATTCCTCAGGCTGAGGCGAATGCACAATAATTGTGAATTGTAAGTTTATGGGTATCTCTAAGCGTTCAACGTGTTTAAATGAAATCAAGCAGTCTTTTCATGAATCTGGCTATGTCGATTGGCATATCAGCCCGCGCTTGAGCAATGATGAACCGCATGAAGAAGAAAATGGGGATGTCGCTGTTCAAACCGCGCCACCAGAACTTAAGCGTCCTCCACTCTATGCTGTCGTTTTAATGAACGATGACTACACCCCAATGGACTTTGTTATTGAAATTTTACAACAATACTTTGCTTTGAATCTTGACCAAGCCACTCAAGTAATGCTAACTGTACATTATGAAGGAAAAGGTGTTGCAGGCGTTTACCCGAGAGACATCGCGGAAACAAAAGCAAACCAAGTCAATAATTACGCTCGGTCTCAAGGTCATCCTTTACTTTGTCAGATTGAGCCGAAAGATTAAGGGGGTTCCATGCTCAGTCGTCAATTAGAAGTATCCTTACGTTTGGCTGTTAGTATGGCTCGACAAAAGAGACATGAATTCCTAACCGTTGAACATTTATTATTGGCTTTACTCGATAATGATTCGGCCGTAAATGCATTGAAAGCCTGTGGTGCAGATATTATTGTGCTTCGCAAAGAGCTTGAAGAATATGTAGAGCAGCACACCCCTAAACTGGGCGAAAACAGTGACCAAGCTCCGCATCCAACTGAAAGTTTTGACCGTATTTTACAACGTGCAATTTTCCATGTGCAATCAAGTGGTGGTGATCGTACAGTTGAAGGCGCAGATATTTTAGTGGCGATGTACTCTGAGCGTGACTCTTTTGCAGTCTACCTCTTAAAACGCCATCAAATTAACCGTTTAACTCTGACACAATACTTGGCCCACGGCACACGTAAAGACGAAGTGCAAGTGGAAGAAGAAATTGAAGATCTCGATGGTGAATCTGCTAGTTCAAGCAACGCAGGCCCTTTAGAGCTGTATACGAGCAACTTAAATGTTGAGGCACAAAAGGGTAAAACGGATCCTTTAATTGGTCGTGAAAAAGAAATTGAGCGTGCAGCACAAATTCTATGCCGTCGTCGTAAAAATAACCCGTTATTGGTCGGTGATCCTGGTGTCGGTAAAACATCGATTGCTGAAGGCTTAGCTTGGCTCATTGTTAATGGTAAAGCACCGAAACCATTGGCAAATGCTGAAGTGTATAGTTTGGACATTGGGGCTTTGGTGGCAGGAACCAAATACCGTGGTGACTTTGAAAAACGTTTAAAACAGCTTTTGAACGCGTTGAAAAAGAAACCAGAAGCAGTTTTGTTTATTGACGAAATCCACATGATTATTGGTGCAGGCTCAAGTATGGGCAGCACGATGGATGCGTCAAATTTGATTAAACCCGCTTTGGCCAATGGCTCATTGCGCTGCATCGGCTCAACCACATTCCAAGAATACCGCCAAGTCTTTGAAAAAGATCATGCATTGTCACGCCGTTTCCAAAAAATTGATGTCAATGAGCCATCTATTTCAGAAACGATTGATATTCTACGTGGTTTGAAGAGCAAGTTTGAGGATTTCCATCATGTTAAATATGATGACAAAGCATTAATTTCTGCGGTTGAGCTGTCTGCGAAGTTCATTAATGATCGTTTCTTGCCAGATAAAGCCATTGATGTCATTGATGAAGCAGGGGCACAACGTCGTCTGAAAGCTGAACAAGATGACACCTTGATTACCGTGGAAAATATTGAAGATATCGTGTCGAAAATTGCACGTATTCCACCAAAAACTGTGTCTAAAGATGACAAGACCGTTCTTGAAAATCTTGAGCGTGATTTAAAACGTGTGGTCTTTGGTCAAGATGAAGCCATTGAAGCTTTAGGCTCAGCAATTAAGCTGTCGCGTGCAGGCTTAAAATCACCAGATAAGCCTGTGGGTAGTTTTGTTTTTGCAGGCCCAACTGGGGTAGGGAAAACAGAAGTCACCAAGCAGCTTGCGAAATTACTGGGTGTTGAGCTGGTTCGCTTCGATATGTCAGAGTATATGGAACGCCATGCAGTTTCACGTTTGATCGGTGCGCCTCCAGGTTATGTGGGCTTTGATCAAGGCGGTCTATTGACCGATGCGATTCATAAAAATCCGCACTGTGTATTATTGCTAGATGAGATTGAAAAAGCGCATCCAGACGTGTTCAACTTATTGCTACAAATCATGGATCATGGTTCATTGACCGATAACAATGGTCGTAAATCAGACTTCCGTAATGTGGTGTTGGTCCTGACCACAAATATTGGCGCGGAAAGTATTTCTCGCGTGAGTATTGGTTTTATGGATCAAGACAATAGCAATGATAACCAAGATGCGATGAAAAAAGCATTTTCTCCAGAGTTCCGTAACCGTTTAGACAGCGTGATTCAGTTTAAAGCTTTACCAACGACAGTAATTGAAAATGTAGTGGATAAATTCTTAACTGAATTGCAAGCACAACTCGATGATAAAAAAGTCATTCTAGAAGTGGATCAAAGTGCACGTGAGTGGATGGCTGAAAATGGCTATGACCGTTTAATGGGCGCTCGCCCAATGCAACGACTCATCCAAGAGCATTTGAAAAAGCCACTGGCTGAAATGATTCTATTTGGTGAGCTTGCAGAACATGGTGGTAATGTTGCGGTCTCTGTGAAGAACGAAAATGGTAAAGCGGTTGGCTTAAAACTTGAAGTTTTTGAAGACCAAACGGCTGAACCTGCTTAAAGATCGCTACATAATAAAAAACCTGTGTTCGCACGGGTTTTTTATTGAAAAAGTATTTAACAGTTAGAAGTCACAAAAGTAGGTTGCATGGACATTCAATTGACGAAAGTTTTAAGTACATTTGTACTGTTTTTGGTAACCGCTGTGATGGAAATATTAGGCTGTTATTTCCCTTATTTGATTTTAAATCAGGGAAAAAGTCATTGGTTGTGGATTCCTACAGCTTTAGCGCTAGGTGCTTTTGTGTGGTTGTTGACTTTACATCCGGCTGCGTCAGGACGTATTTATGCCGCCTATGGCGGAATTTATATTTTTACCGCATTGCTATGGTTGCGTTATATTGATCAAGTATATTTATCCCGTTGGGACCTGATGGGTGGGGTAGTGGTACTAATTGGCGCGGGCATGATTATCTTACAACCGCAAGGATTGGTTCGCTAAAGTAGAGAACCAATCGCTAGAAAGGTACTATTTGATACCACAATCTTTTTGCTTGAGTTCTAAATCGTAGCTATTTTTCTCAGAGCTGAGCTGTAATTTTACAATGTAGGGGTTATGGTGTTGATATTGATGCTCGAAGAAAATATTGCAGTTTTGCACAACATTCTTTTTAATCACTTTTTGAACTTCTTTCGCACCCAAATCCTGTTCAAACTGCGCAAAATCAGGGGTAATGATCAAGCCTTTAAGCTCGGTACGGTCTGCATATAGATTAAATTGTTCAATGATAGTGTTGTTATCAATTTCAATTGGGAGGGTTCGAGAGTCTTCTGCAGTTAATACCGTTAATATTTCATTCAACGTTTCTGGTTGCTTAATTTTAAAATTTTGATCAATGATTTGTTTGGATTGTAAGTAGTCATCAAACTCTGAGGCTTGAACCTGAAAAAAAGTAGAGCTCAGAATTGTAGCAAGGCACAGGCCAGTTTTTTTGAAATGCATGGAAAGTGTCGCTTATAAAAATTATGTTCCGATTATAGCTTTGCTCGTATAAAAAAAGCACCCTTAGGTGCTTTTCGTTGGAAAAATTAATTAATCTTTCTTAGTGTTTTCATTGATTAAAAACTCAACCAATGCTTTTTGTGCATGTAAGCGGTTTTCAGCTTCATCCCAAACCACGGCATTTTTATGGTCGAGCATCTTTTCAGAAATTTCTTCGCCGCGATGCGCAGGTAAACAATGCATAAATAAACAGTCAGGATGAGCAAGATCCATAAGACGTTCATTCACTTGATAGTCTGCAAAAGCCGCTTCACGAATTTTTTGCTCTTCTTCTTGGCCCATGCTTGCCCATACATCGGTCACGATGAGGTCTGCATTTACAGCAGCATCTTCAGCTGAGTTAACCAGTTCTGCACAATGTGCAAATTCACTTAAAAATTCTGCTTTGGGTTCATAACCTTTAGGTGCAGCAATTTTTAACTTGAAGCCCCACATATGCGCAGCTTCAATATATGAATTACACATGTTGTTGCCATCACCAATCCAGGCTACCGTTTTGCCTGCAATGGGCCCACGGTGTTCAACAAAAGTTTGAACATCTGCAAGTAGTTGGCAAGGGTGGTGATCATCAGTCAAGGCATTAATCACAGGAACTTTTGAATAAGAGGCAAAACGTTCAACAATGTCATGTCCAAAAGTACGGATCATCACAATATCCAACATGCTTGAAATCACGCGTGCTGAATCTTCAATCGGTTCACCACGACCCAATTGGGTGTCTCGTGGAGAGAGGAAAATTGCACTGCCACCAAATTGGCTCATGCCTGCTTCGAACGATACACGGGTACGGGTGCTCGATTTTTCAAAAATCATACCCATGACTTTACCAACAAATGGTTGGAATACTTCGCTGTTGTGCTGTTTACGCTTTAGTTCGATACCGCGTTGCACAACTTGGTTCAGTTCTAAAGTAGATAAATCGCGTAAGGTAAGAAAGTGACGTAGAGCCATTGTTACTCCACAATAATTGCTGAAAACCGAAATAGGTACAGAACAACAATTAGTTGTTGGTTGGTGGAAAGAAAAAGAGAGTCGATTAATATACTATATGCAAAGGAAATTGCAAAAAACTAGACTTTTTGATGACCTGCTAAGAAACGATCTACGCAATAATGAACATATTCTAGATTTTCTTGTTCATTTTCTTCAACATAGATGTTCATAAGCACGCGCCACTCTAATTCGCGCACAATGCCAAAAAAAAGCTGCGCAGAATAATTCGGGTGTTCACATCGAATAATGCCTATTTCATCTGCTTTGGTTAAAACACAAGCCACGGCATCTTCAATATGTTTAGGCCCTTGTTTGTGAATATGGAAGGCCAACTGTGGATTACGTTGCACTTGTTCCATAATGAGTCTTAAAAAAGAGGCATTTTCTGGAAGCACAAGATGCGTTTGAATATTTAAAATGGTTTGTATTAAATAAACGCGCAAATTGTCCTTAGTGAAATCAAAAGGCATACAAATATCTTTAAAAAACAGCTCACGACGGTAGTCGCAAATTGCTGTAAAAAGACCGTCTTTATTTCCAAAATATTTGTAAATCGATGCTTTTGAACCACCCGCATGATTGACAATATCATCAAGTGAAACTGCATCGTAGCCATGTTGCAAAAACAACTCGTTTGCACTTAATAAAAATGCAAGACAGCGTTCATGACCTCGTTTTGTGTGAGGTATGTCACGTGTAAGGGGTTCTAGTTGAACTGAGTCGTGCATATAACTAACAACAGCCTAATAAATGTGGATCTCTGGTTGCTATCATAGCAAAAATATGCACACATTGTTGTTTTGGGGCTTATCTGTTTACCACTAAACCCCAATGCATGGAAGAAAATTACACAATAAAAACGTGAACCATGGGACTAAAGTTTTAGAGTGATCATTCTAAAATGTCATAGCCAATTCAGTCATTATGGCTATACTCAAAACTCGAAAATTAAAGTAAATGCCGTGGAAAGGACGATGACAGAACAAAGATCTGCAGGCTTAAGATTTAGACAAGCACTGGAAGTGGAAAAACCATTACAAATTATCGGTACAGTCAATGCTTATGCAGCAATGATGGCGAAACAGGTGGGCTACAAGGCCATCTACCTTTCGGGTGCTGGTGTAGCCAACTACTCTTATGGATTGCCTGACTTAGGCATGACCAGTCTGGATAATGTTTTGGAAGATGTACGCCGCATTACCGAACGTGTAGACACCCCGTTACTGGTCGATATCGACACCGGTTGGGGTGGGGCATTTAACATTGCCCGTACTGTGAAACAAATGATTGCCGCAGGGGCAGCCGCAGTGCACATCGAAGACCAAGTAGCACAAAAACGTTGTGGCCACCGCCCCAACAAAGAAATTGTCACCCAACAAGAAATGGTTGATCGCGTAAAAGCCGCAGTTGATGCCAAAACCGATGCAAACTTTGTGGTGATGGCCCGTACCGATGCCCTACAAAAAGAAGGCCTACAAGCGGTGATTGACCGTGCCTGTGCCTGTGTAGAAGCCGGTGCCGATGCGATCTTTGCCGAAGCAATGACTGACATTACCATGTACAAAACCGTCTGTGATGCAGTCGGTGTCCCTGTACTGGCCAACATTACCGAATTTGGCGATACCCCGTACTACACCAAAGAACAACTGGCAGAACAAGGCATCTCGATGGTGCTGTATCCATTGTCACCGACCCGTGCCATGCAAAAGGCAGCACTGGAAGTCATGCATGCCATTCGCAATGACGGTACCCAAGTCAACGTCCTCGACAAAATGCAACAGCGCAAAGAACTCTACGAATTTCTGGATTATCACACCTTTGAAAACACATTAGACAAGCTGTTTAAACAGGAGAATTAAAAATGGCTGAAGGAAAAGTCCTCACAGGCGCAGGATTGCGCGGACAAGTCGCAGGTAAAACAGCACTATCAACCGTAGGCAAAAGCGGAGCAGGTCTAACCTACCGTGGTTATGACGTCCAAGACCTCGCTGAAAACTGCCAGTTTGAAGAAGTGGCTTACCTGATCTTCTTTGGTGAACTACCAACAGCAGCACAGCTCACCGCTTACAAGGCTAAACTTAAATCACTGCGCCAACTACCACAAGCACTCAAAGAAGTCTTAGAGCGTATCCCAGCAGACTCACACCCAATGGATGTAATGCGCACAGGCGTATCAATGCTGGGCAACCTAGAAACGGAACAATCTTTTGCAGAACAACAAGATGTTGCAGACCGTATTCTTGCAACCCTTCCAGCAATCATTTGCTACTGGTACCGTTTTAGCCATGATGGCGTACGCATTGAAGAAAACACCGATGATGATTCAATCGGTGCTCAATTCCTACACCTACTTCGTGGTGAAAAACCAAATGAACTGCATGAGCAAGTGATGAACGTATCACTGATCCTCTATGCAGAGCATGAATTCAACGCATCGACTTTCACCGCACGTGTATGCGCATCAACATTATCCGATATGCATTCATGCATCACTGGGGCAATTGGTTCACTACGTGGTCCATTGCACGGTGGAGCAAACGAAGCAGCGATGGAAATGATTGAAAACTGGACGTCCCCTGAAGAAGCAGAGCGAGAAATGCTGGGTAAATTGGAACGTAAAGAAAAGATCATGGGCTTTGGACATGCAATCTACAAAGACAATGACCCACGTAATGGCATCATTAAAATTTGGTCAGAGCGTTTAGCCAAAGATGTCGGTGACACGGTACTGTATCCAGTTTCAGTACGCTGTGAAGAAGTGATGTGGCGTGAAAAGAAATTATTCTGTAACGCAGACTTCTTCCATGCATCGGCTTACCACTTCATGGATATTGCGACTAAATTATTCACCCCAATCTTCGTGATGAGCCGTGTGACAGGTTGGGCAGCGCATGTGATGGAACAACGTGCAGACAACCGTATTATTCGCCCAAGTGCGGACTATACGGGGCCTGAGCTGCGTAAAGTAGTACCGATTGAAGAACGTTCAGCGGCTTAATATAAAGCTCTGATACATTATAAAAAAAGCCTCTTCGGAGGCTTTTTTTATATGCAATTTTTTTGTTGATGCTTCTCACAGCTTAATTCATATAAATATTTAATTTTAATGAAATAATAGATAATTAAAAGAATAGAATTGCTATAATCTCGACCGTTTATTTCTTCATTTTTATTGTAATTTACTTTATGAAACATAAGTTTTTGTGTGCATCAGCACTGTTTTTGGGGTTGTCTCATTCTGCTTTCGCCATGCCATTTGACCCGCTTATTGGAACATGGAAAGTGATTGATGATCGGACAGGATATTACATTTCAGATATTGTGATTCGTAAGAATTCTAAAACATCACAATATAGCGCAGTGGTGACTAAGTACTATCCTTTGGCTGGAGCGCCTGTGAGTGATGTATGTAGTAAGTGTCAGGGTGGGCTTAAGGATAAACCGATTTTTGGTATGCAAGTGCTGAATGGCTTAATGGGTGATGCAACAGGTCAAAAATTCGCAAAAGGCCAATGGCTGAATCCTCAAGATGGCCGTGTGTATAATATCAATACTGCGCAGTTAAATGCTGGTAAAGATCAGATGAAGGTACAAGCCACAGCAAAAGATGCGAAAGGTTTGAGCAACATGACATGGAAAAAGCTTTAAGTTTTTTGCTTGTATCGATAAAGCCATCGCACGGTCATAATGCGGTGGCTTTTTTATGGATAAAAAAGCTGGAAGGGTATTTTCTAGACTTGTTGAATCCGTATAAAAAGGAAAAATCATCTTTCGGAGTGCGTGGTCAAAGAAAATGTAGTCTATTTAATCGATGAGATGTACGTCATGACAGAGAGATGATTAAGATTTACTTAATTGATAATGATAACTATTATTGTGTGTTAAGCTTCGGTATCTCATGGCTGTATATACGAAAAATGACTCATCTTTATAGAAAGATTTTTACTACTGTGCTTTTGCGAATTTTTGGCTCGTTATTGATTTTGGGTGCCAGTTTAAGTATTTATGCGAAACCTGAAATGAAACCTTTACCTGCCAATATTGCAGAAATCGGCTCGGCTTATTACAGTTTTAAAGTCAAAGAGTTTACAACTACAGATCCAAATAAAACTTATCGCGTTTGGTTAGGTATTCCAAAGACAGTACAGAAGACGCCGAACGCCTATGCATCGGTCTTTATGCTGGATGGAAACGCTGCGATGTCCCATCTGAATGAAGAAATACTTAAGTCTTTGTATGAAAATGATGCCCCTGTATTGGTTGCCATTGGTTATAAAACCAATTTGTCATTTGCCACAGCTTTTCGTTCACTTGACTATACTCCAGCAGATTTATTAATGGGGAAACCCGCTCAAGACCCAAGAAATCCAGAGCGGATGAGCGGGGGACGTGCTAATTTTAGAAATGTGATTTTGAAGGATATCGCCCCTTGGGTTGAGCAGAATGTAAAGTTGGATGCGTAAAAAAGAGCGTTATGGGGCATTCCTATGGAGGGCTTTTTGTGCTTGATAGCTTGCTCGATGGGCGTTATTTCAACCATTTCTTTGCTGCAAGTCCATCACTTTCTTGGGCTGATGAGCGTATGATGCAAAAAATTAGAACAGTAAAATTAGTCAAAGAGCCACAAAAACATCTATTGTTGATGGAAGGTGATCTTTTAACACATACTGGAGCACAGCAAAGCGCTAATTTTGATGCAAATGGCATCAATAAAAATAGAGAAATTTTGTCTATATTCGATCAGCAGGGCATAGAGTCTAAATTTTTAATCTATCCAAATCTAAAGCATGGTGAGGTGTTTAAAGCGTCTTTATTAGACGTGCTTTCAAATAAATTGTATTGATGGTATTTACACTATCCGAACATGAGAAAAGCCTGATTATAAGATCAGGCTTTTATTCTCAACAACGTTAAACAGGATTTTGTTCCAGTAGGACTTGTCCATATTGGGCGCGGAGTTCACGTTTTAGCATTTTACCCGTACCGCTCAGTGGAATACTGTCGACAAAGATCACACGGTCAGGGATCTGCCATTTCGCAATTTTGTCGGTATAGTAGTCTAAGACACCTTGTTCAGTGACCGTGCTATCAGGTTTCTTCACAGCGATGACAATAGGACGTTCATCCCATTTTGGATGTTCGGCTGCAATAACGGCTGCCATAAGAATGTCTGAATGTCCCATCGCAAGGTTTTCAAGTTCAACTGATGAAATCCATTCGCCGCCAGACTTGATCAGATCTTTAGAGCGGTCACTGATGCATAAGAAGCCATCCTCATCTAAGGTTGCAATATCACCTGTGTCAAACCAGCCATCGGTTGTGAGTGCAGATTCATCTTTACCAAAGTAGCTATCAATAATCCAGTGACCCTTAATTTGTAGATTTCCAATTTGCTCACCATCGCGGGCAATTTCATGGCTGCCTTTTTCTTCATCGGTAAGACGTAAATCCACGCCAAAAGGCGGACGGCCTTGAGAAAGACGTAGCTTGAAACGCTCTTGTTCAGAGAGCTGTTGATGTTTGGCTTTAAGTTGGTTGGCAGAACCGAGTGGACTGGTTTCGGTCATGCCCCATGCATGGATAGTGTCGCAGTTATAGTCATTTTTAAAGGCCGCTAACATGGATGGTGGACATGCAGAACCACCAACAACGTTACGGTTCATACTTGCCAGCTGGCTGCCTGTTTGTTTGGCTGCTACCAGTAAACCTTGCCAAATGGTGGGAACACCCAAAGCCACAGTGACTTTATAGGTGTCAATCATATTCACTAAACTTGGCCCATCTAAGCCTGGCCCAGGCAATACAACTGTACAACCGACCATAGCTGCTGCATAAGGCGTACCCCAAGCATTGACATGGAACATGGGTACTACAGGCAACATAATGTCATTTGCAGACAGATTGAGAGAATCGGGTAGGCTGATGGCAAAACTATGCAAAATGGTGGAGCGGTGGCTATATAGCACGCCTTTTGGATTTCCAGTTGTGCCCGAGGTATAGCACAAAGAGCTTGCAGTTTGCTCATCAAAACTTGGCCATGTGAATTGTTCAGACTCTTTGCTGACCAAGTCATCATAAAATTTTACATCGGCAATTTTTTCTGCAATAGCGTCATCTACGGCATCTAAGCAAATAAAGTGCTCTACATGGGGTAAATGTGCTTTTACCGCAGCAATGAGTGGTGCAAAGGTTTTATCAAATAACACCACACGGTCTTGGGCATCATTGATAATAAAAATCAGTTGTTCTGGAAATAAACGTGGGTTGATGGTATGGCAAATATAGCCACTACCAGAGATCGCATACCAAGATTCTAGGTGACGATGATTGTTCCATGCGATGGTCGCCACGCGGTCACTTTGCGAAAGTCCTAAATCTTTGAGTACATTGGCAAATCGCTTAGAATTGGCTGCGACTTTGGCCCAGTTGGTTTCAGTGATACTTCCGTCTGTATTTTTAGAAATAATGGCTGTATCCGCATGGTAGCGTTCTGCGTGATCAATAAGATTGCTAATTAATAGCGGTTGAAACATCATACGTCCAAGCATGTATAAATATCCTTATCGTTGCTTTTTTATCAAATTCTTTATTGGTTGCTCGATACATCTGTTTTGAGCATTCATTGTATTTTTATCCTAGCTTGATCCAAATTTAAATCAAGCATTGTTTCATTCTCAGCCGCATTTTTAACAGCGATGTAATATAGAACCACAATTAAATGAAAAGCATCATTTAAAAAAGTAAATGACCATTTATCACTTTATGCTGTTATTCGACAAAAGGCACTTGAAATTTATAAAAAGTATGTTTAAAACTGTGTATAGCTCATGAGATATGAGTTGTGGGTATTTCAGGAAGATATACCTATTTTAAGAAGCGAATTTTTAAAAAATCATTTACAGGAGTTAAAAATGCTTCAGTTGTTTAAAAAATTATTTTGCATCCACGTTTATGAATATGAACAAATGACTGAAATAGGGGAGCATATGGAATGCCGAAAGTGCGGTGATTCTAAAACCGACTAATCATCTTAAGGAAAAGTGAGCGTAGGCTCACTTTTTAATGCCTGTATTTTTTTATGGCTTAGTTCGACTGAATTGACGCAGAACGGCTTACAATAGCCGAATAACAGTGTTTAGCGTATTCGGATGATGACCAAAAATTTTCAAGCACAGACTTATATTGTTGATAATAATTTGAGTGATACCTTAAGCTGGCTGTGTCAGCATCAAGAGTGTTTTGATTCTTTTCACTATGACGCGATTCGCCAAACCTTAACTGTACGCCATGCCAATGGTGAAGATGAGATATTCCAAGGCGATTATCTGAATGTCAGTTATGGTATTTTAATTACTGCGCATAATTTTGCTCAGTCATCTGAAGGTTAAATAGATAGACATTAAAAAAGCCCCATACTGAATAAGGGGCTTTTTTGTGCTTAGCAAATCTTGGGAATTAGCTTGCCATGGCATCTAGGCTAAGGTCTGCCACCGTTGGTTTTGGCTTTTCTGCCACTAAACCTAATTTTGTGAACAGTTGACGATCTTTACCTTCGCCTGCATTTGGCGTGGTCAGTAGTTTCTCACCCGAGAACAATGAGTTTGCACCCGCCATAAATGCAAGTGCTTGGTCTGAGTCAGAAAGTGCTTCACGACCTGCAGATAGGCGGATATAGCTGTGCGGCATGATAATTCGCGCAACAGCAATGGTACGAATCCATTCCGTCACATCGAGTTTTTCAACATCTGCCAGTGGCGTGCCTTCAATTGGAACCAACATGTTGATTGGCACAGATTCTGGGTGAATTGGCATCGTTGCAAGCTCTTGCAATAAACCAATACGGTCTTCTTTCTTTTCACCTAGACCAACGATACCACCGCTACACACTTTCATACCTGCTTGACGGACATATTCTAAGGTATTTAAACGGTCGTCAAAGGTACGTGTACTAATAATATGTGAATAATACTCGCGTGAAGTGTCGAGGTTATGGTTGTAATAATCTAAACCTGCATCTTTTAAACGTCCAGCTTGAGACTCATTCAGCATCCCTAAAGTCATGCAAGTCTCTAAACCAAGAGCTTTCACTTCTTTAACCATTTCTAGTACATAAGGCATGTCACGTTCATGTGGATTCCGCCAAGCTGCGCCCATACAAAAACGAGATGAGCCTGAGGCTAAAGCTTCTTTGGCTTCTGAAATCACTTTGTCTACAGCAATGCGTTTTTCGGCTTCAAGTTTTGAGTCATAACGTGCTGACTGAGAACAGTACTTACAGTCTTCAGGACATTTACCTGTTTTAATCGACAATAAAGTACTGACTTGAATGGTGTTGGCTTGGAAATGTTGGCGATGTACGGTCTGCGCTTGAAAGACGAGATCAAGAAAAGGCTGATCATACAAAGCTTCGATTTCTTCACGCGTCCAATCATTGCGTAGGTTCATAATGGGGATCCATTTTTAATTCTAACTTGTATACATCATACATTTAACGTGCCAACTTAAAAGGCATTATTGCTCAGTTTTGATAGTATCTCCCGATTATATTTTTAATTTTATCTTTTTATGAGATTGTAAAAATAGTTGCAAAGTTGAGCGTTTTTTCGCAAATTTGGCCGCAAAATTCTATTTATTTGGATTTTGATTTACACTGAAAATGCAGCTAAATAGATAAAATAAATAAAATTATGCAAGCAAATGTCTGTTTGATTGAACTTTTATTGATTGAGTCTGTTTGAAGCAAGTATTAGTGCCTTTTCATCAGTTGCTCTTGGATGGCCCATTCAATATGGACTTGCACAATATCGTTAAGCTCTGGGCGAGAAGCTTGTAATTGCTGCAATATTTCATCTGAAAATGGTGCATTACCTAGACCAATCGCGACGTTACGCATAAAGCTTTGGTAGCCTGTACGACGTAGGGGACTCCCTTCTGTATTTGCCATAAAGATGTTTTCATCCCATTGCCAAAGGTCAATTAGTTGAATGTCATCCAAACCATGACGCGGGTTAAAATCATCAATTGGTGTGGTTTTGGCAAAGCTATTCCACGGGCAAATGAGCTGGCAGTCATCGCAACCAAACACACGGTTACCAATACCGCGGCGTAGTTCTTCAGGAATAATGCCTTGAAACTCAATAGTTAAATAGGCAATGCATTTACGCGCATCTAATAAATAAGGCTCAACAATCGCTTGAGTCGGGCAAATATCAATACAAGCGCTACATGAACCACAGTGTTTGGTGGTGGCTTGGTCAAAAGGTAGCTCTAAAGAGGTAAAGAGCTCACCCAAAACAAAAAATGAGCCTGATGTTTTATGAATGAGTAAGGTGTGTTTACCGACCCATCCCATCCCTGCATTTTCAGCCAATGATTTTTCAAAAATGGGTGCTGAGTCTGCAAATGGGCGAGATTCAAAATCGCCAACTTTGGCTTTGATTTTCTGAGAAAGGGTCTTTAAACGCCCACGCATGACTTTGTGATAGTCACGTCCGCGTGCATAACGCGCAATGATGGCGCTATTTGGTGCAAAAGGCACAAGACGTGGTTCAGGAACGGCAACTAAATAATCCATACGCACACAAATAATGCTTTTGGTGCCCGGAACAAGCAGTGTTGGATCTGCGCGTTTTTCTAAGTTTGCAGCAAGAAAATGCATGTCACCATGATAACCAAGCTCTAAATATTTTTTAAAACGCGGCAATTCAACTTGAGCATCTGGTTTGGCGATGACACAATCAGAAAATCCTAAAGCCAGTGCTTCAGCTTTAATCCAAGCCTTAAGCTGCTCTGGATCATATTGATCTACAGGGATTTTTGAGGAAGATGTGGATGTTGTCATAACCAAGAACAAAGGAAAAATCATGCATCAGCAAGTGTACCACAGCAGCGAGATTCAAGCATGGGAAGGGCGTTGGTTCGCACAGCAAAATAGTGCTTATGGGTTGATGCAACAAGTCGCATGGTCAACAACTGAACATATGCTGCCTAGGCTTAAACAGCAGCAGGTCAAAAGCCTCGCAGTGTGTTGTGGTCAAGGCAACAATGCAGGTGACGGTTACTTGATTGCATCGTATCTAGCCGCGCAAGGTTATGACGTTGAAATTTATGCAGCTGCATTGGGAGAGTCTGTATCACTACAACAAGCACATGCAGCGGCCGTGAAACAGGGAATAATGATTCATACCGGTTTTGCATTTCAACGCCCTTATGATGCCTATATTGATGCTTTGTTTGGCATTGGGTTAAACCGTGAACTAAGTTCAGACTGGCAGGCAGTGATTCAGCAGATTAATAGACAAACAGGTTTAAAAATTGCGGTTGATATTCCAAGTGGTTTGCAGGCCAACACGGGGCAAGCTTTACCTTGTGCAGTTGTCGCCGATTATACCTTTACAGCTCTGGGCTTAAAGGCGGGTTTATTTACTGGGCAGGGTAAAGCCTATGCAGGAGTCGTTGAGCTTATTTCGCTACTTCCCGTAGACAGTGCTTTAAAACCTTTAGCTTCGCTTGCTCCACAACATATGCACCTTGTACCGCGTCAAGCATTTGGACATAAAGGAAGCTATGGGCACGTACTGGTGATTGGGGGACATGCACAGATGGGTGGTGCGGTGATGTTAGCCGCTGAAGCTGCCTTTCATGCGGGAGCTGGCAAGGTGACGGTGGTGTGTGATGCAAAACACCATACTGCAATTTTAGCCCGTGCACCGAATATTATGCTGCGCGATATTAACCAAATGTCGCTCCAAGAGCGTGAAGCATTGGTGGAACATGTGGATGCAGTCAGTTTTGGTATGGGCTTGGGAAGAGACTCGTGGGCTCAGCAGCAGTTTGATGCATGGTTTCCACTCATTCAAACCAGTGCTTTTCAGGTGGTATTGGATGCAGATGCTTTATGGTTTTTGGCTGAAAAGCCAGTAAAACTCGGTGAGCAGGTGTACGCAACACCGCATCCTGGGGAGGCCGCGACTTTACTCGGTATCAGTACTTCAGCGGTGGAGTCCGACCGTATTGCAGCTATTTACGCTTTACAAGAAAAATATGCAGGACAATGGGTGCTGAAAGGTTCGGGAAGCTTGATTTTAGATAAGCAACTCTGGATTTGTACCGCAGGTAATCCAGGGATGGGGACAGGTGGAATGGGTGATGTATTGGCAGGCATGATTGCCAGTTTAAAAGCACAGTTGCAAGATGACATTGCGTTACATCAAATTGTGACCTTACATGCCCAAGCAGGCGACCTTTTGGCTCAGCAAGGTGAGCGTGGTTTACAAGCGCAGCAAATGAGTCAGGCTATTTATACGGTCGTGAACCGAGAGCATACAGTATGAAAGCAGTAAAACTGACCATATCGGGAAAAGTTCAGGGTGTTGGATATCGACGCTGGTTTGCACAATATGCTGTTGCTTTAGGTTTAAAGGGTTATGTACAGAATCTGGATTCAGGTGCAGTTGAAGCACTGCTTTTTGGGGATGATGGTATGGTTGCCGAACTGGTGAATCATGCTAAAGTCGGGCCAACTCATGCGGTAGTTACGGATGTGGTCATCGTAGAATTGGCTTCAGAACAGCAAGGATTTACAGATTTTCAAATACGTCGCGAATGATCAAGTATGCAAAAAAAAGGGCGGAAGTTAAACTTTCGCCCTTTTTTCTAAGATGTTGAATCTTAGTGGTGGTGACCACCAGCACCGTGCGCATGGCCGTGCTGTAATTCTTCTTCAGTTGCATCGCGGATTTCTACGATTTCAACTTCGAAAGTTAAGTCTTGACCAGCAAGTGGGAAGTTCGCATCAACAATTACGTTTTCGCCTTCAACTGCTTTTACAGTTACGATTTGAACGCCATCATCAGTTTGAGCTTGGAACTGCATACCCGCTTGGATGTTGTCTACGCCTTGGAACATTTGCGCTGGAACTTCTTGAACGAGTTCAGGGTTGTATTCGCCATAACCTTCAGCAGCAGGAACAGTAACAGTGAATTTTTCACCTACAGTTTTGCCTAGCAATGCATTTTCTAAACCTGGGATGATGTTACCTGCGCCGTGCAAATATGCAAGTGGTTCACCTTGTGATTGGTCTAGCGTTTCGCCTTCAGCGTTAGTCAATTTGTAGTTGAAAGAAACCACGTGATCATTTGCGATAGCAGTCATGTTTTTCGTCCATTCATTTAGAATTTAAGGGGTATATCATAAAGTGAAAAGCAGCTTTTGTAGACTAAATTTAGCAAAAAAACTGCATTTTCCACGTTCTTATGGCGTTTTTTTATTAGTGGGGACGCATTTTTAGATTTCAATGCAATTTTATTTTCGGACCGACTTTTTTATTCATCAGGTCTTTTGCGGTCATCAGCCCAGCTTGGGTATAGCCATGTAAGGTGGCCTGATGGAGTCGATATAAAGAAACATACATGGTTTTTGCCAGCACGCCTTGCACATTGACTTGGCCCAGTAGCTCGCCGACAGCTTTATATTGACTGAGGGAAACCAAAGAGCCTTTGTCAGAAAATTTAAACATCGGCAAAGACTGACTACGAATGCGCGCTTTGAGGGCTCGAAGCAAAAAGGCCGCTTGTTGACTGGCCACTTGAGCGCGTGGGCCAAGGACTGGTTCATCGGCTGCGGGCTGGCAGTGAGCGCAATCACCAAAGGCAAAAATGTTGGGGTCGGAACGGGTTTGCAAAGTCGCATAGACTTTAAGACGTCCAATCGCATCTTTTTCAAAGCCTTCAAGCGCATTTAAAACGAAAGGTGCTTTGATGCCTGCCGCCCAAACTTTTAGATCGGCATCGATTTGTGTGCCGTCGGCAAAATAGACATGGTCTTTATCTAACTTGGCAACACGGTGATGGGTGAGGACTTCAATGCCAAGCTTTTCCAATTGGGTATGTGTGTGATTTGCCATTTTGGTGGATAGGGCGGGAAGAATGCGATCCGCTGCCTCAATCAAGGTCACTTTGACTTTGTTTGGGTCAATTTTATTGAGACCGTATTTAAAAAAGGTACTTTTCGCATGGACCAATTCGGCTGCAAGCTCGACTCCTGTGGCACCTGCACCAATAATCGCAATATTGAGTGCGCGTGTTTCGGGACGGTTTTGTGCATCCAAATACAAATGTAGAAGGTCTTGCTGGAAAATTTCAGCTTGCTGGCGACTGTCGAGGAAGTGGCAGTAATGTTTAGCGCCTTCGGTCGCAAAGTCGTTAGAGGTCGAACCGACTGCCAGGACTAAGGTGTCGTAGTTGAGTTCAAACTGCGTGGTTTCCGTGCTTTGTTTGGCATATTGGCGTGCTTCAAGTTTTACTTGTTTATGTTCTTGGTCTAAGCCGACAAAACGACCTAAAACAAACTCATAGTGATGTTTAGACGCATGTGCAAAATAATTGATTTCTTCAACACTTGGGTTGAGTGTACCTGCCGCAATTTCGTGTAGTAAGGGTTTCCAGATATGGGTGAGGTTTTGATCGACGAGGGTGATTTTCACCCACTTGGATTTTGCGAAGCTGTCACCGAGTTGCGTTGCTAACTCTAGACCACCAGCACCACCGCCAATAATAACAATATGGTGTGGCACTTGTTCTGTTTGTACAGCCATATGAAGCAACCTATTTATTATTAAAAAAAAGAAGATGACATTGAATATGCCATCTTCTTGATTTATTGATAATTAGATTGTCTTACAAGTTACATAAAGTATAAAACTCGGGATTCTGCTCGAACTTAACCGAGTGTATAGGTTTTTACTTTAGGTTCATCGCTTGATAAAAATGGAAACAAGCTTTTGAACCAAAACATAAGTCGCTGGAAAATATTGGCTTCTTCAATTTGTACATCTTCTTCAATGGTAAACGTTTGAATGAGCTGATTGTTTTGATAAACCTGCACTTTCGCCAGTTGCATCACTTCAGCCAGCGGAGCGGTCAGTTTGTTTTGCAAAACTTCAATATTGAAATGCGTTTTTGTAGACTCTAATGGATCAATGCGTTGTATAGTGCCATTGCCTGTATTGAGCATAATGCGTTGGTTGGTCTGGTCAAAGGCATGTAAGTCAATGGCATAGGGCTGCTCGTACAATGATGTGGTCACAATTTTCGGTTGCTTACTTTCCACTTTGAACATTTTTAATGTCGATTTGACTACAGGCAGTTCTGCGATAATTTGCTTATCTTTCAGCGCAACTTCGTTACGAGTATAGGTATAAGACAAATTCATGAGGTTGTGTGCAACTTCAGCGCGTTTTGCTGCACTTTCTGTACCCAATACAATCACCACCAAACGACGGTTTGGATTATCTGGATTCATGGTCGGGCGGTTTGCTGTCAGCGCTAAGTTGTATCCCGCTGCTTTGGTATAACCTGTTTTTAAGCCATCTACCGTCGGGTCTTGTTTTAACAGAATATTGGTTGCACGGTGAAAACGTTGGTTGTAGCTAAAACTTTGCTGTTTTGAATAGTATAAATAGTCTGGCGTTTCATTCACCAAGGCTTGGCCTAAGAGCGCTAAATCATGAGCGGTCGAATAGTGCTCTGGCATGGTGATACCCGCAGGGTTTTGAAAATGCGTTTCAGTCATTCCCAGCGCTTTGGCTTCTTGGTTCATTCGTGCAACAAAGTTTGGAATATCACCTGAGATGCGTTCCGCTAAAGTCACGGCTGCGTCGTTGGCAGACATCACCACTAAACCGGCTAGAAGCTGATCCACAGAAATCTGTTCGCCTTGTTTTAAGTACATTTGGGACTCATCCCACATCACTGTACTGACCACAGGTGTTGCGGTAAGAATTTCGCTCTTATTGAGCTTCCCTGCATTGATTTCTTTGAGTGCAATATACGCCACCATCATTTTGGTGAGCGAAGCGGGTGCACGTTGAACATGACTATTATGCTCTGCAATGACTTGCCCCGATTGGCTGTCAAAAATGGTCCAAGCTTGAGCTTCAACTGTTTCAGGAACAATATTGAGCAATGCCGCTTGAGTGAAACTTGAACATAAGGCGAAGAGTGTAGCGATGAAGTAGATGACAGCTTTCAATGAAATTCCCTAACCAAGCCATTCCGTGACTTTTAAACCTAAAACAGCTGCAAATGCTATGCCTTTTTTTCCTCAATGACCAGTCAAAAATGCAGACAAATGTGACTGTGACGCAAAACTGGCGTAAATAATGCTAAGCTAAGTTATAACTCATTTCATTTTATTTTGTATCGCCCATTATGTTGCATTATCAGATCGAATTTGACGATTATCGTCAGCACCTTATACACGTGACTTTACGTTTTGTAGCAGACCCAACACAGGTACTTTCATTACCGACTTGGATTCCGGGTAGTTACCTCATTCGCGAGTTTTCAAAGCATATAGAGTCGGTTCGTGCTTATGATGAAGAAGGGCGTTTGTTAGAAATTCAAAAATTTGAAAAGAATAAATGGCGTCTTTTTAATACTGACCATGAACTGATTACGGTTGAATATGATGTCTATGCCTATGATCTGTCGGTGCGCGGTGCGTATGTAGATCAAACCCGTTTATATGTAAACCCTGCATGTGCTTGCTTAGGTTTGGAGGGTCAAGAGGACAAAGCAGTTGAAGTTGAACTCTTCCTTCCTGATGAGCTGAAACACTTCCAATTGGCTACTGGTATGGCTTCAAAAAGCCTCGTTAAAGGTCGTTTTACTTTAAAAGCCAAAAACTATGCCGAGCTGATTGATGCACCATTTGAGTTGGCCGAACAGACGCGTTTTGGTTTTGAAGCCAATGGTATTCCGCACGAGTTTGTGGTGTCAGGTAAACATGCCATGAATGCTGCACGTATGCAGCAAGACATTGAAAAAATCTGTGCAACAGAAATCTCAATGTTTGGGTCAGCGCCATTTTCAAACTACACCTTTATGACGATGGCGACAGCAAATAGTTATGGTGGTTTGGAGCATCCAAATTCAACCAGCTTGATTGGTCCACGTGAAGACTTACCAAAAGCTAACGAGCCTGAAGAGCCGTCTGAAGACTACCAACGTTTCTTGGGTTTATGTAGCCATGAATACTTCCACTCATGGTTGGTCAAATTCATTCGTCCTGAAAATTTTGTCAATTATGATCTGAACAAAGAAGGCTATACCTCTTTGCTTTGGATTTTTGAAGGTTTCACGTCTTATTATGATGACCTGATTTTGCTGCGTAGTGGTGTGATTTCCCAAGCCTCATATATCAAACTACTCAAAACTCAGATTGATCGTTATTTGCAAAATCCGGGTCGTTTTGTTCAGTCTGTGTCTGAGTCCAGCTTTGATGCATGGGTGAAATTTTACCGTCAGGATGAAAACTCGAACAATGCAGGCACTAGCTATTACAACAAAGGCTGTTTGGTTGCACTATGCTTAGACTTAGGTTTGCGCTTACGTGGTTCAAGTCTAGACGCGCTTATGCGTAAACTTTATGAGAACGCGCAAAAGGGCATACAAGTACATGAGCGTACGATTGTAGAGTTGTGTAATGAGCTGACGGGTGATAACTGGATTGAGCAAATCAATCACTTAATTAATACCACAGATGAGTTACCGCTGGATCAACTTTTCCCTGAGTTTGGTTTAAGTTATAGCCTGAAAAATGATAAGTCATTACCTTTAGGTTTAAAGCTTGTAGATAAGCCAGAAGGCGTATTGGTGCAAAGCGCACGTCGTGATGGCGCTGCGGCTCAAGCTGGCCTTTCTGCCCATGATGTGATCATTGCGATTGATGGTCTCAAAGCAACGGTGAAACTGGTAGAAAAGTATGCCAAGCAAGAAGGCTCGTATAGCATATTGGCATTCCGCCGTGATGAGTTGATGAGCTTTGACGTAAAAGCTGCTGGCTCAGAGCTGACTGAAGTTGAATTGAAAGTCGAAGATCAAGCGAAAGCAGAGAAGTGGTTCAAGGCTTAGTCCCTAAGCCACTTTATTTGATTCTGTACAGACAAAAAACCGATGCTTAGGCATCGGTTTTTTATGCGCTTATTTATGTGCATTAACTACCACGGTAAGTGGAATAGCCATATGGGCTAATTAATAGAGGAATATGGTAATGATCTAATGAGCCATCAATTACAAACACCACGGGCACTTCAGGAAAGAATGAGCGCTGATTTTTTTGGCGAAACCAATCACCCGTTTTAAAGGTAACTTTGTATACACCTTTTTGTAAGGTCGTATCTTTTGGATATAAATCATTGATTCGACCTTGGTCATCGGTCGTACTTGAGCTGATTTCTGTCCATTTATCATTTTGTTGGGCTTCAAGTGTCACTTTGACATTGGCAGAAGGGAGACCATTTTCCAAATTCAGCACATGAACGCTCAATGGATTTTGAGCAAAACACCAAGAAGAAAAACCAAGTCCAATGAGCGGAAGCAGCATTTTTAGCATTGAATTGACCCTTACCGTTGCAGAAAAAAGATTAAGTTTAACCAACCCTATAAAAATCATAGGTTTAAAAATGTAAAAATGGAGGAGTACGAGTACATGGTTTATGTATCAATATTTAAGCTGTGGCATGATGAATGGTTCTGCCGATCTAAATTTAGTGCTGAAAAAAGTCATTCTGATGCATGTAGGGCTACAAGACTGTATTATGTGAAAAGTATCTGTTGTTGTGGCTTAAATGAGGTAAATAACACATTTCGCTAAAAAATTTGTTTATTTGCTAAGCAAAAGCTAAAGCCTTGTGGAAAGACGTGATTTTGAAAAACGAAGGCTGTAGTGGTATTTTCTGGCGAAATGTCGTTATCACTGGATATTACGTTGACTGTAAAGCCCTGAGGGACGATACTTTCAGGGTTTTATTCAAGCACATCGGTTCGCAGGGGTTGAGCCAGAAGCTCATCACCCTAAAAAACTCAATCTAACGCAAGGGGCTATATATGGCTGGTGGAAAGTCAACCATCATTTACACACTGACCGACGAGGCGCCATTGCTAGCGACTTATTCGCTACTGCCGATCATTGAGACCTTTACTAAACCTGCTGGTGTAGAGATCGTTAAAACTGATATCTCTGTTGCCGCACGTGTTCTCGCAGAATTCTCTGAATACCTAAAAGAAGAGCAAAAAGTCCCAGACAATCTTGCAGAACTAGGTCGTCTTACCCAAGATCCAGATACTAATATCATCAAACTCCCGAATATTAGTGCCTCTGTTGCTCAGTTAACAGCATGTATCAAAGAGCTTCAATCAAAAGGCTACGCGATTCCTGACTATCCTGAAAACCCAACCACTGAAGACGAAAAAGCGCTTAAAGCACGCTATGGCAAATGTCTTGGTTCAGCTGTAAACCCTGTATTGCGTGAAGGTAACTCTGACCGTCGTGCACCAGCTGCAGTGAAAAACTATGCGAAAAAACACCCGCACTCTATGAGCGAGTGGAAGCAATGGTCTCAAACTCACGTTTCTCACATGGATGAAGGCGACTTCTACCACGGTGAAAAGTCGATGACTTTAGACCGTGCACGTAATGTGAAAATGGAACTCATCACCAAGTCTGGTGAAACGATTGTTCTGAAGTCAAAAGTTGCACTTCAAGACGGCGAAATCATCGACTCAATGTTCATGAGCAAGAAAGCGCTTTGCGACTTCTATGAAAAAGAACTTGATGATTGTAAAGAAGCGGGCATTTTGTTCTCTTTACACGTTAAAGCAACCATGATGAAAGTTTCACATCCGATTGTTTTCGGTCACTGTGTGAAAATTTACTACAAAGATGCTTTTGAAAAACACGGTAAATTGTTCGATGAGCTAGGCATTAACGTAAACAACGGTATGGCTGGTCTTTACGAGAAGATCGCAACTTTACCGACGTCTTTACGTGAAGAAATCATCGAAGATTTACATGCTTGCCAAGAACACCGTCCTGCACTTGCAATGGTTGATTCGGCGAAAGGTATCACCAACTTCCACTCACCAAACGATGTAATTGTAGATGCTTCAATGCCTGCAATGATCCGTGGTGGCGGTAAAATGTGGGGTGCTGACGGCAAACCTTACGACTGTAAAGCAGTAATGCCTGAGTCAACTTTCGCACGTATTTACCAAGAAATGATCAATTTCTGTAAGTGGAATGGTAACTTTGACCCACGTACGATGGGTACTGTGCCTAACGTTGGTTTGATGGCGCAAAAAGCTGAAGAATACGGTTCGCACGACAAAACTTTCGAAATGTCTGAAGCGGGTGTTGCAAACATCACTGACCTAGAAACTGGCGAAGTGTTGATGACTCAAAATGTTGAGGAAGGCGACATCTGGCGTATGTGTCAGGTGAAAGATGCACCGATTCAAGATTGGGTAAAACTTGCAGTAAACCGTGCTCGTAACTCGGGTATGCCAGCAATCTTCTGGTTAGACCCATACCGTCCGCACGAAAATGAAGTGATCAAGAAAGTACAAAAATACTTGAAAGACCACGACACTGCTGGTTTAGACATTCAGATCATGTCTCAAGTACGCGCAATGCGTTATACACTTGAACGTGTAGCGCGTGGCCTAGATACGATTTCTGTAACGGGTAACATCCTACGTGACTACCTGACCGACTTGTTCCCAATTATGGAATTGGGTACTTCAGCGAAAATGTTGTCTATCGTTCCGTTAATGGCGGGCGGTGGTATGTACGAAACTGGTGCGGGTGGTTCAGCGCCTAAACACGTACAACAGCTTGTTGAAGAAAACCACTTACGTTGGGATTCTTTAGGTGAGTTCTTGGCGCTTGCTGTTTCTTTAGAAGAGCTAGGTATTAAAGAAGATAACGCTCAAGCGAAACTTCTTGCGAAGACTTTAGACCAAGCGACTGGCAAATTACTTGATAACGACAAGTCTCCATCACGTCGTACTGGCGAGCTAGATAACCGTGGCAGCCACTTCTATTTAGCGAAGTTCTGGGCTGAAGCGCTTACTGCACAAGATGAAGACGCTGAGTTGAAAGCGAAGTTTGCTCCACTTGCGAAAGCACTTGCTGAAAACGAAGACAAGATCATTGCTGAACTTGCTCTAGTTCAAGGTCAAGCTGCTGACATCGGTGGTTACTATGCTGTAGATACAGCTAAAGTAAATGCTGTAATGCGTCCAAGCGAGACTTTGAATGCTGCACTTGAAGCGATCTAAGTCAAAACTAAATCGGTAAATTTACCGATGAAGTGAAAAAAGCCGATGCATATGCGTCGGCTTTTTTTAATAAATATATAATTAATGTAAAACACACTGAGCATGGATTTAAAGAAGAAAAAGTAGATGAAAGTTTATAAATATAGATATGGCTCAAAACGTGATAGCTATCAGTTTGAATATGTAGAAATTGAAGATTTGTTTAAAGATTCACCTAAATATAAAAGTAATATTAAATCTATAGATAAGTCTTTGATTGATTATAATGATTATGGGTGGGGTGTAGAAAAGCAATATTTTGATAAAGTAGCAGAGGTTATTAGATGTGACCCGTATTTTGAAAAATTGGACTCAATATTTATTTCGTCAAGTGAATCAAAAAGTAGGAATGAGCCAATAATTTATGTTGGCTTTTATAGGTCGGGAAATGATTTATTGCCAAATAAGCGGTATTTGACTTTGACACAAATTGATGAGCTATATAAAGAAATAAATTTATAATAAAAAGCCCACTTTCGTGGGCTTTAAAATACTTAATTTTTAACGACCATTATTACGTCCGCGACCACGTGGTGCTTTCGTATTTGGACGAGTAGTACCATTGGTTTTACGCTTTGGTTTCTCACTATCATCCATTTGCCAAATACGCTTTGTACCTGACTTTTTCACAGAACCATCTTTGTTCTTACGAACCATAGGCTTACCACCTGTACCACCCGGTTTTTTCACATAAGAGCGCGAACGGTAAGGTTCTTCCGCAGGAATGTTTTGAAAGTCAGGGTATAAAAGGGGTTCGATTTCTTTAGATTCACCTGGTTGTAAACCCATTTGAACCAAATCAATTGCACCAATTTTAGTACGGATTAAACGTAAAGTAGGAAAACCTACAGCAGCAGTCATGCGACGTACTTGACGGTTACGGCCTTCACAAATTGAAATTTCGACCCAAGAAGTCGGCACAGACGCACGAAAACGTACAGGAGGATCTCGCTCCCATAACCACTCAGGTTGTTCAACTTTAGATGCTTCAGCAGGCAAAGTCATACCATCTTTCAGTTCCACGCCTTTACGCAACTGCTTCAGCGCTTCTTCAGTGACATCACCATCGACCTGAACCAAATACGTTTTAAATTTTTTATTGGCAGGGTTGGTGATGTATTGGTTCAAACCACCATGATCGGTTAAAAATACCAAGCCTTCAGAGTCCATATCCAAACGACCAGCCAAGCGCAAAGTAGAGTCGCTGACAAAGTCAGACATCGTCATATGTGCTTCATCTTTACGGAACTGGGAGAGGACGTCATAGGGCTTATTCAGGATGACGATTTTCATAGTCAATAACTTCTGTAATTACATAAAATAAGAAATATCAAGATTTATTTAATAGAGAAATGTAGTTATTTCTCGTATAAATCTCAAAAACAGCGGAATTCGATTAAGCTATTATGCGATAAGAAGAGTGGAAAGTATTGTCTATCGGCAATTATTTTTTAAATTTGCCAATTATAATAAAAGGGAGCGCCTGCAAAATGGGTTATCAGAAGATCATCGTTCCTGCGGATGGTAGTAAAATTACCGTAAACGCAGATTTATCCTTAAATGTTCCAAATCAACCGATTATTCCTTTTATTGAAGGCGATGGTATTGGTGTCGACATTACACCAGCCATGAAAACTGTAGTAGATGCTGCAGTACAAAAAGCATATGGCGGTAAACGCTCGATTGAGTGGATGGAAGTTTACTGCGGTGAAAAAGCCAATAAAATTTATGGCTCCTATATGCCAGAAGAAACTTTTGATGCGCTACGCGAGTTTGTGGTTTCAATTAAAGGCCCTTTAACCACACCTGTCGGTGGGGGCATTCGTTCTTTGAACGTGGCGCTACGCCAAGAATTAGATTTGTACGTTTGTGTACGTCCTGTACGTTGGTTTGAAGGGGTACCATCACCTGTTCAGCATCCTGAACTGACCGATATGGTTATTTTCCGTGAAAACTCAGAAGATATTTATGCTGGAATTGAGTGGAAAGCCGATTCTCCTGAAGCGAAGAAAGTGATTAAGTTTCTCAAAGAAGAAATGGGCGTGACTAAAATCCGATTTGAAGATAACTGTGGTATTGGGATTAAGCCCGTATCGAAAGAGGGAACGCAGCGTCTTGTGCGTAAAGCGATTCAATTTGCGATTGATAATGATAAGCCGAGTGTGACCTTGGTTCACAAAGGCAATATCATGAAATATACCGAAGGGGCATTTAAAGAGTGGGGCTATGAACTTGCGATGGACCGTTTCGGTGGTAAGCTCATTGATGGCGGGCCATGGGTAAAAATTAAAAACCCAAAAAATGGTAAAGACATCATCATTAAAGATGTGATTGCCGATGCATTCTTGCAGCAGATTTTAATGCGTCCTGCGGACTATTCAGTGATTGCAACTTTAAACCTGAATGGTGACTATATTTCTGATGCATTGGCTGCAGAAGTTGGAGGGATTGGTATTGCGCCGGGTGCGAATATTGGTGGGGCGATTTCTGTTTATGAAGCCACGCACGGAACAGCGCCAAAATATGCCGGTCAAGATAAAGTCAACCCAGGCTCTATTATTCTTTCTGCTGAAATGATGCTACGGGACATGGGCTGGGTAGAGGCGGCAGATTTGATCATTAAGGGGATTTCAGGGGCAATTGAGGCGAAAACAGTCACTTATGATTTTGAGCGATTAATGCCGAATGCAACCTTATTGCGTTGTTCGGAGTTTGGAGAGGCTATCATTGCAAATATGGAATAAGTTTTAAGCTGAATTGGTAGAAGCCCGCACATACTGCGGGTTTTCTTTTGTTGTGTTGAAAATAGCTCTGGAAATAGGTTTGCAATGTAAAACTAGGTTAAAGGATTTGTGCTTTCAGTGAGTATAGGTAAGGTTAAATAAAAAGGAGAGTTGATTCTTAACCACAATTTATATATGTAATTACAATGAAGTACTTTGATACAGCTTATAGCTTGGGTTTTTAGCTGAGTGATGTATGGTGGTCTTTGTCGAATGTTACGGCAGATGATAAAGGAGTAGTCTCATGGCTAATCAACAAAATCAACAGCAGAACAATCAGCAGCAACGTCAACAACAACCAAATCAACCACAAGAACAACCAGACCAGCAACAACAGCAACAACAACCCAAACCAAATCAAGGTCAGCAAAAACAGCCGAATCAAAACCAACCGAACCCAGATCAGCAACAACGCTAGGCGTATTGCTATTTCATGAACGAATGTTAAAGGCATTTCAAGGAAGAATCGATCAAAGGGAGTTGAACCAAAGGAGGACCCTATGTCGAATAATGTTGTGAAAACATTAAAACAGAAGATCAAAGCACGTTTAAAAAAGATCTCTAAGCATCAGTCTAAGCTGAAAGCCTTAGAGAAAAAACTGAAGAAGCGTAAGTAGTTTTACGTGGTTTATTCGAAGCAAAGCCCTCATTTTATATGAGGGCTTTGCCGTTACATATATAAGATATCTTTCAATATATGAGGCATTTAGTATGAAAAGGTAACTTTATCTTATTTTAATATCTAAAAATTAGCTGAGTAGTTGAATCATGTCTCGTTTAGTTCTGAGTGGAGCTATTTTAAGTACAAGTCTGTTGATGAGTGGATGTCAGCCATCCGTTTCGGGTGAAGCAGCAGGTTTGAGTTATCCATATTTATATTGGCAGTTATATAAGACGCCTTTAGAGAAAAACTTAAATGTGCCTGTACAAGGTGTAAGTCATAAGCACATACAGGACACTTGGTGGGCTGCACGTGGTCAGGGCCGAAAACATCAAGGTATTGATATCTTCGCTAAACGTGGTACACCTGTCTTAAGTGCTACATCAGGCATTGTCTTGGATGTCGGCATCAATAGTTTAGGTGGACAAGTGGTATGGGTAATGGGACCAAACTTAAGCCGTCATTACTATGCACATTTAGATGCTTATGCGCCTAATATTCAAACGGGTGATTGGGTTGAAGTGGGAGAAGTATTGGGCTATGTCGGGAACACCGGCAATGCCAAGAATACGCCACCACATTTGCACTATGGAATTTATAGGACTGGGAAAGGAGCTGTGAATCCTTATCCGTATTTAACTTTAAATGCATCGAAATAACCGAGCTTTGATCTACAGATGTAAAAGTTCGAATGCGTGAATTGTATTGGTGATAGAAGGTCCCTCAATTGGGTTCTTTTCTTATACTTGCACAGTACATTTGTATTATTTAGAGGTAAGTTAAAAATATCACAGGTATTTAACATGGACGGCCTTCTATAACGGAACCTACTAACCTAAGTAGGTTACCTCTTTTTCGATTTCCTTCTATGTGAAGGATTAAAAGGCCTCTTTTTTAGTTGTTGGATTGGAGGTGGATGTCCTACGGGTAAAGTAAAATAGTTGCAATGTTCCTAAACCGAGGACTCCCGCAGCAAGCATAAACTGAAAGTGATATGACCAACCCAAATGCTGTAAGGTACTAAAACTTAAACCACCGACCAGTTGTACCGTTGCAAAGCTGAGTGTCGCCATACTCCACAGTTTTTTATAGGCCAAGCCGTAGAGTTGTAAGATGGTGTAGGAGGTGAGAAAGACTACCGCAGGGTTCAGTAGACCTGTGAGAAATGAAGACAGGAGCGTAAATACAGGCGAAAAACTCAGAACCGCAATAAAAACTGCCGCAATATAGACACTGTATAGAATCTTTAAAGCCAGAAAGTTACCAAATTTACGTGCTAAAGCATAAGCTGTCGCTGCACCTAGAGCGCTGCCTAAGCCATATAAAATCCAGTTAAAATTGATCCAATATAAATTCAGCGTTAAAACATGGCTTAAATAATCAATCCAAAACAAAGAATGGGGAATATAGGCAAAGGCGCTGCAGGCATAAACAATGAGTAAGCTATAGTAAGTTTTATTCACTGTATGAGTCTGGGGCTGGCTTGTAGGGATACTGTGCAGTTGCTTTTGGAAAGGACGAACAAGTATCCATAATAACCACGTAATGACAAATGCAAAGCCACAGAGAATGAACCATGCGCTACTGATTGCAATACGGTCTAAATACGGCATAAACAGCGTGGCTGCCAATACACCAATTCCTATTCCACTAAATCCAATCAGATTAATTTTAAAACGGTGCTGTAACTCACTGCACTGTGCCACAATACTGGGTGATAGAATCATCAGCAAACCGCCGCCGATACCTGAAATGATGCGCCACACCAAATACCAAACTTCGTTAAAATGCGAAAATGCACAGGCAAACAGGCTGATTGAACCAAAGAGCGCAGCAAAAATGATATAGATCGGCATTTTTGCATTTTGTGGCAACTTCATCGCCCAAAATGCGCCGATCAGATAACCCAGCAGATTAGCGCTACCGAGTAAGCTGGCGAAATTGTGTGACCATTCATAGGCTTCGCGTGTGGACGGCAGTAGCGCGGTATAAGAAAAACGTAAGATGCCAATTCCCAAGCACATACTCAGGCAGAGAAAGAGACTCAGTTGTACGGTGCTTGAGAACGTCCTGTTCATCATAATTTGACTATTTGTTTAAAAAATACACTTGAACTATAAGATGAAATTTACAATAAAACAATCGGGTGATGTCCACCTTTAGTCGAGCGGAGTAAAGGCGCAGTCAATTTAATCAGTATCTTTGAGTTGATTGATATCCACTGCATCACCAATGGTATAAAAGTGTCCGCCTGCAACATGATGGATGCTTTTCCATTCATCTGCGGCTTCATGGTAGTACCAATGGCCATCTCTAAAAACCCGATCATCTGCATAAGCTGCAATGACTTTGCCAATAAACAAGTCATGCTGTTGCTGATTATGTGGTTCAGGAATGAGTTCACACAGAATCCATGCGCTACAGCCTTCAACCACTGGAATTGGGCTGTGACCAAACTGAAAAAGGTCGACCCCACACTGACGTAACTTTTCAGGAGCATCATATTGACTGATCATGCCTAGTGCGTAGACCATTTTCAGCTGTTTAAGTGTAGGGACTTGCAGCGCAAACAAACCCGATTTTTCAATAATGCTGCGGGTTTTTGTCGATTTATCGAGTACCACCGTCACTTTGGCTGGGCTAAACTCTAGGGCGCATGCCCAAGCCGCGGCCATGACATCGGTGCTTTCATCATCTTGACTGGAAACCAGCACGGTTGGGCCGTGGTTGAGTAGCCGATATGCTTTTTCTAAAGGTACGGGCAGAATGTGAGGATTAAGCAGAGATTGATTCATATAAAAGAACACTTTAACAGCCGTTTAAATGCTTTATACCACATTCTAAAACTGCCAATTCAGTCTAAATTTGTACATTCAGCGTGGAATATGGCGCAAAACAGTAAGCCCGTTTAAATTTTGATTTATAATTATGACAGCATCATTTAGGGAAACAGTATGAATATCCCCTTAATCGTCAATGTCATCATTTTTATTGCATTGCTTTTTTTACTGGGCCGAACCCGTAAAACCGATTGGAGTTTAGCGAAGAAGGTACTGGCAGGTCTCTGTCTCGGTATTGTTTTTGGTCTCGCTTTACATGGGTTTTATGGTACGCATTCGCCTGTACTACAAGAGTCGGTACAGTGGTTTAATTTGGTCGGTAAAGGCTATGTCAAACTACTACAAATGGTGGTGATGCCTTTGGTATTTGTTTCCATTTTAGGCGCTGTGATTAAGCTGCACGATGCGGGTTCATTGGGTAAAATTAGTTTTATCAGTATTGGGACTTTGTTATTTACCACAGCGATTGCTGCATTTGTCGGTGTGGTGGTGACCAATCTGTTTGGCTTAACTGCGGCAGGTTTAGTGCAAGGGACACAAGAAACTGAACGTTTAAATACGATTCAAACTGACTATGTCGGGCAAGTGGCTGACTTGCAAGTGCCTGATTTATTTCTGTCATTTATTCCGAGCAATCCTTTTGCCGAGCTGACTGGGGCACATCCAACCTCCATTATTAGCGTAGTCATTTTTGCAGTGTTTTTAGGCATTGCAGGCTTGAACCTCATGAAAGCGGATGCTGAGAAAGGGCAAAAGCTGTTGTCTGCAATTGACATCTTGCAAGCGTGGGTCATGAAGTTGGTGCGTCTCATTATGATGCTCACTCCTTATGGTGTGTTCGCACTCATGACCAATATTGTGGCCAACTCTAAAATGGTGGACATCTTAAACTTAGGTGGCTTCTTGGTTGCGTCTTATATCGGTTTGGCGATTATGTTTATCGTGCACGCCGTGATTTTGGCGCTCACAGGCGTGAACCCAATTCAGTTCTTTAAAAAGGTTTGGCCTGTGCTGACCTTTGCGTTTACCAGCCGTTCAAGTGCTGCCAGTATTCCTTTAAATATTGAAGCGCAAACACGACGTCTGGGCGTACCTGAGTCGATTGCCAGCTTTTCAGCATCATTTGGTACGACCATTGGGCAAAATGGCTGTGCGGGGCTGTATCCTGCGATGTTGGCTGTTATGGTTGCACCGACAGTGGGTATTAATCCGCTCGATCCAATTTGGATTTTGACTTTAGTTTGTGTCGTGACCTTGAGCTCGATTGGGGTGGCGGGTGTAGGTGGTGGAGCAACATTTGCAGCACTGATTGTCCTGCCGATGCTGGGCTTGCCTGTGACTTTGGTTGCACTGCTTATTTCAATTGAGCCTTTAATTGATATGGGGCGTACGGCTTTGAATGTGAATGGTTCTATGACTGCAGGTGTTGTGACCAGTCAAGTCTTAGGTCAAACGGATAAGCGTATTTTTGAGCAAGACAATGTGGACTTAAAAGAAGTCTAAGCTGAGAAATATATAGCTTATGAACTGAAAAGAAGCCTATCTTCATGATTAGGCTTCTTTTTATTGGGCGTGTATCCATAAATGACTAAAAACTGTATCTACTTTTTTACTCAGTTTTTTGCAAAATAAAGCCTCAATTTAGGAGAAAAACGATGAAAATGTATCAAGTCGATGCCTTTACAACTGAATTATTCAAAGGTAATCCTGCCGCTGTGATTGTGCGTGATGAATGGTTAGCAGTAGATTTGATGCAGAATATTGCCTTGGAAAATAATTTGGCAGAAACGGCTTTTGTGAAAGTGATTGATGCTGAAAACTATGAAATTCGCTGGTTCACTCCTCAGGTTGAAGTGGACTTTTGTGGGCACGCGACTTTAGCCAGTAGTTTCGTCCTATTTCGGGATTATACCGATGCCAAACGTATCCAGTTTCATGTAAAAGACTTGGGTGTTTTTATCATTGATCAAGATGTTGACGGTAAGATTCATATGAATTTTCCAATTCGAGCACCGCAAAAGTTAGAAGACTATCCTGCGGAAATTCATGAATTGGTCGATTGTGAAATTAAAGAAGTCTATTTAAACCCACAGGCTTATATTTTAGTGTGTGAGTCTGAGCAGGCCGTTAAGGATGCCAAACCGAACTTGGACAAAATTCGTCAACTGGCAGAAAAGCATAAAGTCAGTACTGCGATTACCGCTGAAAACTTGGATGTTACCCTGACCTCAACATCTCAAGACTATGACTATATCGCGCGTTATTTCGCACCGCATAAAGGCATCAATGAAGACCCAGTGACAGGCTCCATGCATACAGGTCTTGCACCACTATGGGCGGAGAAGTTGGGTAAAACCTCATTGATTGCCTATCAGGCATCGAGCCGTGGAGGATTGCTTTACTGCGATCTTCAGTCTGAAACACGGATCCAAATCTCAGGCTATGCCAAGTTATATATGACGGCTGAACTTTACTTAGATTAAGTTGTAATTCTTTTAAATTAAAACTGCTGGTGAAAAATAAGCATTGATTAAAATGCTATTTTTCACCAAATTACTATAAAAATAATTTCACTTTCCTCTATGATGTTGAGAATCATTCATATTTTGTCGAATTATTTGGAAAAATAATGTTAATGCGTTTTAAAACATTGAGTTTGTCGGTATTGCTACTTGGCTTTGGGGGCACAGTATGGGCACAACCCGTATTGGTAAAATCGGAACAGAAAATTGAAGAATATAAATTAGATAACGGTTTACGTATTATTCTTGCGCCAAACGATAAAGAAAATAAAGTGTATATGAACATGGTCTATTTGACTGGTTCATTGAACGACCCAAAAGGTAAGGGCGGTTTAGCGCACCTATTGGAACACTTAGCGTTCAAGGGGACTAAAAATGTTCCAGGGGACGAGTTTCAACGCCGTTTAGATCAATACGGTTTAATGAATAATGCCAGCACGGACTATTATTCAACCAAATATATTAATGTGGTTCGTCCTGAACAAAATGCAATTAATGAGCTAATTCATCTTGAAGCAGAGCGTATGGACGGTTTGGTGCTCCAAGAAAAATATGTACCATCTGAAATCGCGATTGTAAAACGCGAGCGTGAAGTCCGTATGGATCAGCCTTTTTCAGTGCTCATGGATCAGATGTGGAAGTCCGCTTATGGTAATCAATATTTAGGGCGTTTACCGATTGGTGATTTAAATGAGTTACAGTCAATCAAAATGGCTGAGCTGAATAAGTTTTATCGTGACTGGTATGCACCGAATAATGCGGTGTTTGTCATTTCGGGCAAGTTTGACCAAGCTGCTGTACTGAAGCAGATAGATGAAAAGTTTAGTGCGATTAAAGCGCGTGCTGTGCCTGCGAAAGTCAAAGTGCCTGTCTTAGATGCCAGTAAGATTAAAGATCGTCAGTTTGTGGTGAAAAAGGGCAGTAACTTAGCCAAATATAATATCTACCTGAATGGTAAAAACGAGAACATTAAGACCGCGTTGGCGGTGTCACCGTATTTATACACCATGCAACCCAGTGGGCATTTGTACCAAAGCATTGTAGAAACGGGAACGGCGACAGCTGTTCAGTCGACCACATGGTTAGACCAAGATTTTAATATGGTGTTTATGGGCGCAGTTTATGCCCCCAACCATGATGTGAAGAAAGTCGAGTCGGCTTTGGTTACTGGTGTAGAAAAAACACCAAGCTTCAATGAGGTTGAGCTCAACCGTGTGAAGAGTATGATTAAAAATGCACAAGAAAGCATGTTCAGCAGTGCAACGGCAGTCGGTGGCATGCTCAGTGACTATGTGGTTTCTGCCAATGGTGATTGGACACAATACTTTAAAGATCAGCAACAATTACAACAGCTCAGCGTTACTGATGTGAACCAACGTTTAGATGACTTTTTAGTGCCTGAGCATCGTATTTCAGGCACTATTTTACCGACCCCAGAAGATCAGAAAAAAGCACTTGAACAAGCGGCAGCAGCGACCCCAGCAAAAACTTTAGACCAACAAGCCGTTGCTGAAGAACCATTGAAAGATGTCAGTGCGTATAAGGCAGAAGTGGCTGGATACGTAAAAAGCTCAAAGCAATATTTAGAAAGTGCTGAAAAACAAATTCAGCGTGGCAAGTTAAAAAATGGTATGCAATATGCGCTGTACCCAAGTACCACGCGTGATGATAAGACTTATGCCACCATTTCGATTGATTTTGGTACTGCAGAAAGTCTGTTTAATAAAGCAGAGTTATTAGATCTTACCTCTTATTTACTGCTCAGAGCTTCAACTCAATATAGTTTGCAAGATATTGCCGATCACTCGATCGATGCGGGTGGTGGAGCAAGTGCCTCAAGTAATGGTAACGGCATCAATATTTCAATCGTGGCAAAGAAAGAAAAGTTTGATGAATTTTTTAACTTCGTGATAGATGTACTTAAAAATCCAACCTTTGAACAAAGCCAGTTTGATTTGATTAAGTCACAAAGCTTAGCAAGTCTAGATCGACCGTATACAGAACCTGAAACTGTAGCAGCTTTAACCATTGCTCGTTTACTTGAAACTTATCCAATAGGGGATATTCGACATCACTTCGAACCTGAATATGTCAAGAAGCAGTATCAGGCCGCAACACAAGGACAGGTGAAACAGCTGTATCAGCAGTTCTTTGCGATGAATCATGCACAAATTTCGGTAACGGGCGTGATTGATACGAAAAAGATGAAAAAGACTTTAAATCAGGCTTTTGCAAACTGGAATTCGGCAGCGCCTTATCAGCGGATTACTTCTGACTTTACTGCATATAAAGCGCAGCGTGTACATGCACTGTCAGAGCAGCGTGAGTTTGGTAGCTATCAGAGCATTATGACGTTCCCTGTGGGTACATACCACCCAGATGCACCTGCTTTACAGGTACTCGAGCACATTTTAGGTGAGTCGCAGTTATCTTCTCGTTTGGCACAAGAGCTACGTGAAAAGAATGCCTTGGTCTATGGTTTTGGTAGTAGTATTTCGCTGGATGACTGGACGGAGTCAGGAGCGCTGACGATTGATGCGAACTATAGCGCAGGCAAATAGGCTCAAGTGTCTCAAGCGGTGTATAAAGTGTTGAATGAGTTACTGGCAAAAGGCGTTACTGAACAGGAAGTGGAAGCTGCCAAGGCTGATATTTTGAAAAAGCGTGTGACTGCACTTGAAGATAGTCGCAATATCCATCGCATGTTGATTCCTCAAATGAAGCGTAATCGTACTTTACTGGATCGCGAACAGCGTGATTTAGCATTAGCAAAAATTAGTAAAGCCGATGTTGATGCGGTGATTCAGAAGTATATTAAGCTGGATCAGTTGGTTGAAGTGATGGCTGACCAATATGGCAAAGCGCAACCAGCGCTGAAAAAGTAAAGATTTCAGTTTTCATCTAAAAAGAACCCCTCAAAATTGAGAGGTTCTTTTTGTCATAGGTTTGATAAATTAGTTTTCTTATTTTTTCTCAATTAAAGCCGATAAAACTGTTTGGCATTGTGATGGAAGACGCGCTCTACAGCATCAGGGTCATAGGCTGCGACAACATCACTAAAGGCATCGATAATATTCACCAACGATGTACTGACCGAATCCATCGGAAAGTTAGAGGCAAACATCACCCGATAGGTGCCAAAACAGGCGAGGGCATGTGTAATCATGGGATGTGCAAGGTCAAAGACTTCTTGTTTAGACGCCAGTCGACCTTCTTTATGAAAGCGATGTCCCAATACAGGCATGAAGAGCCCTGACATTTTGGTATAGACATTTGGACAACTGGCGAGTTCTGCTAAGTCGTCCTTCCAACGGAAGAAAATATTTTCCCGCGCCGTTTGTGTTATCCCTGTATTTGCACCAATTGGGCCAAATAAACCTGCGGGTGTACCCAAATGATCTAACACAATGGAGGTTTCAGGGAACTGCTTGGCTAGATAAATTACATCTTCAAGCTGTGTGGAATAAACCCAAGCATCAAAACTCAAGTTGTATTGGGACAATACTTCGAAGCCTTTGAGAAATTTTTTATTGCGATATAAGTGAGGCTCATCTGTCCACGCATGGATTGCTTTGTCTTCATGAAAAGACGCCATTTTACGAATACCACGAAAGTGTGGTGAAGCTTTATGGTGTAATTTTAGGATCTTTTTAAAGTTACGATCACGTGGATCAGCTGTTGCGACAATGCCACCCAATTTGACGGTATCTACCCCAAAAGCTAAAGACTCGATAAACTGAGTTTCCTCAACCACACCTTTGCCTTTGCTGTGATGCCAACTGGCTTCAACATGTACCACTTGTTCGACTGTGTATGGGCCAGTATCGAGTTTATAGTCTTGGGGCAAATAAGGACGTGTAATATGACGGGTTAGACCGATGGTTTCAATCAGGTCTTTAGGTTTCACCAAACGAACCATTTTGTCCAAAAGCTTAGGATGCTTACCTAATAATTTGACTGCCAAAGCCGCTGCATGTGGCGTGTTATAGGGGTCCCACTGGTGGATGTGTGGATCGATGAGTGCAAAGTCCAAATGCTGCATGTTCTTCCCTAAGTCATATTCCTTAGCGATTACCTTACTGTAAATTGAGGTGTTGCAACATTGTATTTCGTTTCAAATATAACGAAATGAAAAAAGCCTGCGCAAGGCAGGCTTTGATTGATCAGTGATCGTGTTTGTGGTCATGCTTATTGGCATGAAATTCTTCGTTATGACGGAAACGAAGGTAGTTTTCAAACTGTTCACAGTATTCGTCATAGTTGTCTTCAAGCATCATTTGGAACTGCTGCAAAATATAAGACATCACTTGCTCTTTGGCATCACGCATTTCATCGCCATCTTTAAAGTTGTTGGCTGCCACCCACGTGTTAAAACGGGCTGTACCAAACAACATCGCAGCACTCACTTGGCCACGTATTTCGGCAGGTTTCACTTGTGAACCTTTTTCAGTGCGACAAAAATCGTTGGCTTGCTTAATAAATTCATCTGCACGTTCAAAAAAAGCAGCATTCAACGCTTCTTCTTCGGTTACATCTGTTGCTTCAATCTTCTGAACCATGAACTTGTCCTAAAATACATAAATAACTCAGACTGCATTATAGGCAAAGCCTTGCAGAAACTAAACCTTTGCCTTAATCTAAAAATAGCCTAAGCAGTAAAAAGAGAATATCCATGCAAGACGCGATTGCGGTACAAAGTTTAAAAAGTGATATTGCCTTATTGCGTCAAAACATTTGGCCACCACAAAATTTAGCCAATGTCGAAGGCTTACCGATCTATTACGGAACGAAAACAGAGGTTGAGGATTACTACCGTCAGTGGACGGGTTTGATTGAGCGGGCACAAGACTTGTTCCAACCTTTTATGGAAGATGAAGTGTTGGATGCAATTCATTTACCTAGTCATTTGAACTTACCGCTGTTTTATTTTCACGTCGATCGTATTCGGATCAATAAAACCCGCGCCAAAGAGTCTAAAAGTTTTCGTGGCATTGCGAGCCTAATCGAAAAATGTGGGCAGTTTGAACCCGAGCAAGTCCAAGCCATGAGCGCTTGGTTGGACAGCGATGATAACGCAGCCTTGGTTGCGCATAGGGAATTTATTGACCTCAGAACCTATGTGTTTCAGCATGGGCAGAGTGAATATACCCGTACCCGATTTTATGTAAATGGTATCGTGTTAAGTACCGAAGCACACTTTGAACTGGTCGATGCACGAGACAAACCACGTAAGCAGCGGAGTGATAGCTATAACGACCCCTTAGCAGATAACAATACGTGGAAAGTGTACGGAAAGTATCGTTAACTTAGGTGTAGACAGGGAATTCACCTATAGAAGAACTTTTCGCTACTGATGGATATTTTGATTTAAAAAACTATTTCAACGGTTTGGTTTGACTAAACTGCATCATCTGTTGTTCAACCAATTTGAGCATTCTATTTTTTTCCGCGGCGATCCATCCTGTGGCAAAACTATAAGCGGCTTCTGGTTCAGGGGCTTGTTGAAACAAGGCATCTGCAACCACCAAATCATTATAGTGCCCTAGGCTTTCCTGAACTGCTTTGAGTTTTTTTAAATAGGTTTTTAATGCTTTTGCATCGAGTAAAGACGCCACAAACTCAATGCTATAACGCAGTTGTTTGACTTGTTTACGAACGCGGTGTTTTTCCTCATCTTCAAGCTGGCTAAAGTGCTCGGCATGTGCGCATATTTTATGGTGTAAAGACTGTATCACTTTGAGCGCATGTTTTTTCAGTTTGGTTTTTGAAGGCGAATCTAGTTCTTGCTCTGTAAATAAAATTAATTCAAGCCAAAGTTGCGTCGTTTCTGGTTGTCGGAATAGAGCACAGACATCAGTGATAGCCTCTGTACTTGGTGGAAGATAGTCTAATGGATAACCTGCCTCAATTAGCTGAGGAAGTAAATCCTCGTTCAGCGCATCGATATCACGTGTTCCACCTAAGGCTTGAAAAATAGTGGTGAGTTCCGCTTTCCAGTGTGGTTGAATGTCGTCCGACCATGCAGCAAAACTTTTCAGTGCACTACGCAAGCGGCGAATCGCCACGCGGGCTTGGTGTATATGCTCACTGGAGTACTGCTGTCGAGCAATTGAACTGGCATTGGGAAGTAAGTGCTGTAGGCAATTGGCCAGTATGTTTTGTAGAGCCTCAACTTCGCTTGAACTTCTGTTCAATACAAGAGGTGTTTGATACTGCGCAGGAAAGTAACTTTGCTGACGAACGGCCTGAAGGCCATAGTCTGACTTGCTATGTGTGTCGAGACTCAGTTGGTATTTTTGAATCCAAGCTTGTATAAATGCGATCAGATCTTCTATCGATCCTTGTTTTAATTCAAATTCGATTTCGAAAATATCTACACTGCTTTGTTCTTTAAAAATTTTGCCAATATCGAGAGCAATTTCAACTGTAATACTTCCAACATCCTGCAAAACGCGTAAACGTTGGATCTTGGTTTCAAAGAGCAATTCAAGGGTTGGAAGTGGAAGCCCCAAAGCGCGTTTTAATTTTTTGTAGATAGCGGAATAATCTTTTTTATAGTTATCTAAGTCGAGTGTAGTCGTCTCAGGTGGCTCTATATCAAATTCAAGTTCAAAGCGACCCAATGCTTTTGCGGTATCTACTGCTTTGAAGGTTTGTTTCCATTCATCATTTTCCTGCCGACGTCGAATCGCGATGCAATGCTTAGCAAGCGTTTGATCGGCTGTATCAAAGTATTGGGCTGCTAAATGAATCGGCTCAGCCTTGAGCAGTGTAAAAGCTTTTTGCAATGCCTTACGCTTCTTAACTGGAACTTGAAACTTAAACTCAATCTCTTGCATAGCCCTGACTCATGACAACCTACGTTTTACTATATGCTAAATTGAGTAAAAAAAGACCAGCTTTGAATAGGTATAAGCTAAAAGAGCAGAAATAGTGTGCTAGATGTCACTTTTAAAATGAAGATGATGGTTAGAAATATGCAGAGTTAATAAGTACAGATGGTTACATCGAAGTGATAATAAACCTACATTGAGTAGGAATGTATAGGCTTACTTTTTAAGAATAAAAATGAATATAAAGCCTGTATTGTTCTGATAATAGGCCGCTTTGTCATAGATAAATTAGTGGTTTGAAGCGACCGACTACGATTTTTTATCGTGCATGATTTTGGGTCTTGTCAGACCTTATAGAGAGTCGATAGCAGTCATGTATTTAACATGACTGCTATCATATACAGTGCGTTATTTTAAGAATTTACGGCTAACTAAGAACTGTTCTGTCGCTTCTAAAAGTTTATCGGCATAAACTTCAAGCTTTGCCGTGAGCCAGCCCAAAACAAACCAATCACTGGCTTCTAACTCTGTTTGTTGAATGTACGCAGCAGAAGTCGCTAAGATTTGATATTCATGTGCGGCTTGTTGTGCATCGTTTAACGCTTTACTGTATTTCTGCAAATTTTTCACATCATAAATTGACGTTAAAATAGGAAAGCTAAACTTCAGTTCCTTAATTTTCTGCGCCACAACATCTAAACTTTCAAAGTGGCTAATATCGGCAGCATTTAAGCTTTCTTGTAGCTGTCGATATTGGTTTTGTAGGGTGTTGTGTGCATAGGTTTTTAAATCTTGCTTTTGCACTTGATCATGTGAGCTTAAACTAAAGGTCAATAATTCAAGATAATGATGTACGTTCTGCGTCGATTTAACTAAATTTCCAAGCTTTTCTTGAGCATATAAAATGTCTTTGGCAAGATTTTCTGTAGTGGTTGGATTCTGAAGAAAAGCGCCTAGGGTGCTTTGCATATGCTGCAAATGTTGTAAATGATCAAACTGATGTTTGAATGCGGCAAGTTGCATCGCCCATTTATCAGAAATATTGCTATTCCAGTCTTTAAATAAGGCTAGTGTTAGTTGTAGGTGTTCTAAAGCAGTTTGTGCTTGATCAATATGGCTTTGCTCAGCAACACCTGCCGAAATTGCGGCAATATTCGGCAGTAAATGCTGCATTTGCTGACCAATCAATAAACTCAGGTTATGTGCTGCACTTTCTTTTTTCGATAAGACAAACTCTTTTTCAAAACGTGCTGGACTTACGGTTTGCTCAAGTGCCAGTAGATTACCCATTTCGGCTTTGCTGCGGACATCTAACCACAGTTGATACTTCTTCACCCATTCAAAACTAAAAGCCAAAAGCGACTGAGCAGAGCCTGATTTAAGTTCAAACTCTACCTCATGGATGGTATGTTCTCGACCAGATGCACGAACCACACCAACATCCAAACAGACTTCAATTTCAGCATCTTCAAACTCAATGACGCGATAGGTACGTTGGATGTCCGTTTCAAAGGTGAGCTTTAACGCAGCTGCATCTGAGGCTAAAGCTTGGGTTAAAATCTGTTGAGCCTCTGGAATAGCTTCATAAATGCTTAAGTCCAGTTCAGGAGATGACTCTAACTCACCCAAATTATGATTATGTTCAAAACGGTGTAAATGACTTTTACCTGCGGCTTTGAGTGTTTGAATCCAGCAAGTGCCTTCAAGACGCTGACGCAAAGCAGCGCCGTGTTGAGCCAAAAGGCGATCAGGCGTATCAAAATACTTGGCTTGAAGTTGAATCGTTTCAGATTTTTTAGGATCTAAAGCTTTAAGAAGGGCGGTACGTCGTGCTTCGCTAATCTGAAATTTTAATTCAATTTCAACCATGAAAAATTCCTAATTTGAGGGGCTAGGTCAGTGCCAAGCCTTTATGTATTTAGATGCATGATCTGTAGTTTGTTTTTATGTGCGCTAAAGGCACACCAATGGACCACTGGATTGTAGCGAAAAAGAGATAGTATGTAAGACTTGACGACAGAATAAAACAAAGTTGCAGTGCGAGATTGATCAAAAAACAATTCTGTTTTTAGTGGATGCGCGACCAGAGGCGATTGCACTTTGCAGATTGCATATTTTCAGCTATGTTGGTAAAAAACCATCAGGATGATGACAGATGAATGCTCAGGTTGAACCGAAACAGGAACACGATGCTGAACCTAATTTTCAATTGCCGATTAAGGACTATCACCAGTTTTATCGTTTTTATCTAACAGAGCACCGCAACATCATGAGTCGTCGGCTACACGTCGCGGGCAGTTCAATTGGACTGTACTTTTTCTCTAAAGCCATACTTAAACGCAAGCCGCGTTATTTTATATACGGCTTAGTCTCTGGCTATGCCTGTGCGTGGGTAGGTCATTTTGTTTTTGAAAAAAATAAGCCAGCCAGTTTTAAACAGCCTTTGTATAGTTTTATTTCTGACTGGCGCATGTTTTCCGATGTTTTACGTGGAAATTTAAGCTTACAAGATCGTGCTTTGGATAAAATTCCAAGTTAGTGAAGCACTTTGTGACTTCATTATGAAAGTTTTATGAAAAGCTTGAAACTAACAGTTGCAAAGTATGAGTTAATGTTCTAATAATGAGGTCGTTGATTGTATTTTCATCAAATAATATATAAGTGCTTTGAACTTTAAAGTGCTTTTAGTTTTCCAAGCCTAGAGCGACCTTCTCTAGGCTTTTTTTATGTGGATTTTAAATAATAAAATATGCGGCTTTTTAGCTTTTATGATGTTGTTCAAACACCACTGGTTTAAAAAGCTAAAAAGCCGTATCAGATCGCTGAGTGTCTCTTATTCTTGTTATAAAGTTGTTATTTTTATTTTATTCTTGTTGCTTTCTGTATCCATTAAACTGCGAAAGCGGTGGGGCGACTATCACTGAAAATAGGTATTTTTACATAGCCTGAGCTTGGTCGCGGGATTTTTGTGCAAAGCAAAGCATTTTCAGTTCCAATTCATTAAAGCATCAGTCGCCTTTGGCTTTATAATAGAATGACATAACCCAAAGGTAGAGTTAAATGCGCGGTTTATATTTAATTACAAATGATGATCCTTTAGAGCTACTTTTGGCTAAATTAGAAGGTGCAATGGCAACACGTGAAGTTGCCATTTTGCAGTATCGCCGTAAAAAAGTACCCAAAGAAGAACAGGCTTACGAAGTCGAGTATATGAAAGCGATGTGCGCTGAGTATCGTGTTCCTTTTGTGATCAACGATGACTTAGAAATGGCCGTTAAATACGGTGTTGGTGTACATTTAGGGCAAGGTGATGGCGAAGTTGCCGAAGCTGTTGCACGTCTGCCAAAAGATGCGGTGATTGGTCGTACGTGTTTGAACTCGATTGAGCTGGCTGAAAAGGCGATTGCCGAAGGTGCAACATACGTTGCTTTTGGTGCAATTTACGCAACTGAGACCAAGCCAGAAGCTGGCAATATTGGCTTAGAGACTTTAAAAGAAGCCAAAGCCAAATTGAATGTGCCGATTTGTGCGATTGGTGGCTTAACAGTTGAAAATTCAAGTGAAGTGATCGATGCTGGTGCCGACCTTTGCGCAGTGATTAGTGATATATTAGGGCTATCAATGTCTGCGATTCCTGATCGTATAGAACAGTGGGCTGATTTATTTGCATCTAAAGCTTAAGCGTTTTTAGATGTTTTTTTATTTTTTGAGTTGAGTAACTTCATGAGCTTATCTCCAAAGCAAGAACAATTGTTTAAACAAGCAAGCAAACATATTCCGGGTGGTGTGAACTCACCTGTACGTGCATTTAATAGCGTAGGCGGAACGCCTGTCTTTATTGAAAAGGCGCAAGGTGCATACTTGTACGATGTGGATGGTAAGCGCTATGTAGACTATGTGGGCTCATGGGGACCAATGATTTTAGGTCATGCTCATCCTGAAATTATTAAAGCAGTTCAAAATGCTGCTGTGGATGGTTTAAGCTTCGGTGCGCCTACCGTACATGAAACAACTTTAGCCGACATTATTTGCGAAATTATGCCGTCAATTGAGCTGGTTCGTATGACCAACTCAGGTACTGAAGCAACCATGACAGCCATTCGTCTTGCACGTGGTTATACAGGTCGTGACAAGATTGTAAAATTTGAAGGCTGTTACCACGGTCACTCAGATTCACTGTTGGTCAAAGCAGGTTCAGGTTTGTTAACCAGCGGTGAAGGCGAAGCGACTTCAGCCGGTGTTCCTGCCGATTTTGCCAAACACACACTGACTCTTCCATATAACGATATAGCCACTTTAAAAGAGTGCTTTGCAAAGTTTGGTTCGGAGATTGCAGGGGTGATTGTGGAGCCTGTGGCAGGGAACATGAACCTAGTCAAACCAATCGAAGGCTTCTTACAAGCGATTCGTAATGTATGTGATGAACATGGTTCTGTTTTTATCATTGATGAAGTGATGACTGGTTTCCGTGTTGGATTGGGTGGTGCGCAAGCTCACTATGGCGTGACTCCTGATTTAACCACCTTGGGTAAAATTATTGGTGCAGGCTTACCCGTGGGTGCTTTTGGTGGGAAACGAGAAGTGATGGAGTGTATTGCGCCACTGGGCAAAGTTTACCAAGCTGGAACACTGTCGGGGAATCCACTTGCAATGCGCGCAGGGATTGAGATGTTTAAACACCTGCGCCAAGATGGTTTTTATGAAAAATTGACAGCGCAGCTAGAAAAACTGCTTGTGGGTTTACAAGCCGCAGCTGATGAAGCGGGAATTGCTTTTAAAACGCAACAAGTCGGCGGTATGTTTGGTTTGTACTTTACCGATCAAGAAGACATTACCAGCTTCGACTCAATGCTGAAGTGTGATATCGATGCATTCCGTAAGTTCTTCCACGGTATGTTAGACCGTGGTGTGAACCTTGCGCCATCTGCGTTTGAAGCTGGCTTTATTTCAGCTGCCCATTCTGATGAAGATATAGAATTTACGCTGCAAGCAGCGAAAGAAGTTTTTGCAAGCATGAAGTAAGTATTTGTCCTTGCTAAAAAGCCCATCTCATTTGATGGGCTTTTTTTATGATGGGTATTTTGAATAAAAAATACTATATCTCAAATACTTTGTGTTAATTTTAGGAGTACATGAAAAAAATGAATAATTAAATAAGATGACTTATGATTTTAGATTTTCTTAGAAAGCCTATTCAGCTAAAACATTTTTTGATTTTTATACTATTGTCACCAATCATTATCGTCATTTTGAGCGTTATTGTTAGTGTATTGGAACCAAGTGATATACCGAGCTTAAAAGAACAACCATATGAGTGCGGAAGTTTTGGCGATCAGAAAATGCGTATAGATCGACGATATTTATTTTTTACGAGAGTTGAATATCAAGATGTTAGTTATTGGGAGAAAGGTGCTAGTCAACTACATTATACCAAAGATTGTAATGATCAAATCGGTAACGCCACATTTCTTGTGAAATGGCCAGAAATGCATCCTTCAGAAGGTTTTCGGCTTTCCTCAAATCAACTTAGTGACATTGCTTTCACTGTATCACAACGTGGTGATTGGAAGGATGAGTGGGGAGACGACAAAACGTTTTTTGATTATACGCCTTCATTGAAATTTTATTTAAGTGAACGGATGGGTGCTCGAAAAGATATGAGCATAAGTGAGATTAATTCGGAGAAGAAATTTAATTCACGTTTATCACTTTATGAAATAGATTTGGGAGAGCAAGATAATATTTCTAAAAGAATTTACTGGAAAGAAGAAAACGGGAAAGGCATTAGTGTAGTCATTGCGTGTGATTCATATCCAGATGGCGCTACGGCATGTGAATTAAATAGTCATGTACCAAATTATGGCTTTAACACGAGTAGTTTAGATATAGATTTCCATGCGGAGCTTCTGCCACATTGGGAAAAAATTCAGCGTGATTCTTTAAAATTATTTAATTCTTTTCAGATGGAAGAAAATAAAGTAAATGCTTGCAAGTAAGAATATTGAAATAGCATAAGAACTATTATGTAGTAAGAAAACGCGATATAACGCGATCAAGCCTAAAATTTAAAGACTTCGAATAATGGTAAAAGGAGGAAGAATGGATAAATACTTACTGGTGGCCTTGGTAGTTGGTGCATGCATATTGCTGGTGATTTACACTCAACTTGCACCAGCAGGTGGACAGAAAAATTTTAAACAAATCGTACAGCAGGCATTTGGTCGTTATAAAGTGATCGAAAAAAACTACACCATTATGATTTGTGAGATCAATCACCGCAATGAGCCAGAAGAGTTGGTCTTTATTCGTATCGATCCTGCTCAAAAGAAAAATTTACGCATTTCGGGAAGAATGCTGATAGCAACTTATCCAAAAGCACCGTCGGTACGTGAAATGCGTAAAGACTTTAAAGACTATGTCACTTAACGTTTAGCGTCGACGAGAGCTACTACGGCTGCGTCCGCGCGCCATACCGCCAAGAGCATTGAGTACAGCAAGCTTGGTCATACTGCCTGAAGCATGTGCATGACAAATAGCAGCAGCGAGAGCATCGGCTGCATCTTGCTGTGGTTTGATGCTCAGGTTTAGGAGTCTCATCACCATTATTTGTACTTGTTCTTTGTCCGCAGCGCCATAACCGACCACCGACTGTTTAATCTGACGTGCGGTGTATTCAGCAACTTGTAGGTCAAGGTTGACCAGTGCAGCAATAGCAGCACCACGTGCTTGCCCCAGTTTCAGTGCGGAGTCAGGGTTTTGTGCCATAAATACTTGCTCAACTGCGGCTTCAGTTGGGCCATGAAATTTTACAATACGATCAATCCCTGCAAAAATACGTTTTAGCCGTTCAGGCATATCAGCAGCTTCGGTACGAATGGTGCCAGCATCGACAAAAATTAGTTTTTGACCTTCTTTTTGAATAATACCGTAGCCTGTGAGGCGAGAACCGGGGTCAATACCAATAATTAATGACATGCTTGCCCTTTAAAAAAAAAAATATGCCCATATTGTTACATAAGCGTATCAAAAAAGCTTGATGTAGATTGAGCACTTGATTCTTGCACCTTATTCATTTTGTTGAGATTAGATTAATTTTCATGAAATTATTTCTTTTTATATTAGCTGGTGTCATTCTCGAAGTCTTCGTATGGATTGGCGTGGGCGACCTCGTTGGTAGCATGTGGTACGTGTTCTTCTGGTTTATTGCCGCTTTCTTTATTGGTACGAGCCTGATTCGTAAGTATTCAGCAGGTTTAATGCAGCAAATGCAAGCGGGCCAGATGGGTGCAGATCCTGCATTAACAAACAATCTGCCAAAAATCATTGCGGGTTTTCTTTTATTGATTCCTGGCTTGGTGACAGACGTGGTTGCCGTGTTATTGCTTATTCCTGCGGTGCAAAAGGCCATGACAGGTGCACTGATGAACGTGATGATGAAACGTCAGCAAGCGATGATGGAAAAAATGATGGGTGGTATGATGGGGGATATGAATGGCATGGGCGGTGGTGCTCAAGGTCAAAACCCATTTGCAGATATCATGCGCCAGATGCAAGAAATGCAGCAACAGCAGGGCGGTTCAGCTTATCGTGACTCGAGTATTATTGATGGTGAAGCACGAGAAGTCACGCCAGAGGCGAAAAAAATTGAAATGAAAGATGTGAATAAATAATTTCATACCTAATTTTAAAGCCGAGTTCTAACTCGGCTTTTTTTATCTTTATGAAAATGTTTTAAGTGCTTATGATTTAAAATAAATATAACAAACGATATAATTATTTTTTAAAAATTATGCCGCTTTTTTATGTCATTGCTTTTCACGATTTGCGCATTGCATTTTGTTGCGCAGCTAAGTCCCGGTCCTGATGTTTTGCTGATTGCCAAAAGTTCAGCTTCGACCACACAAAAAAACACTTTAAAAACGATCTTAGGTATTTCCGTTGGCATCGTCGTTTGGGTGGTTTTAACCTTGTTAGGTTTTACCGTACTCATCGACAAAATGCCGTGGATTCAACAAGTATTGATGGTGATTGGTGGGGTGTTCCTTGCACGTATGGGGTGGCTGATGTTGAAAGCCGGTCTCAATACAATGCAGCAAGAAGCCTTGCTAGATGATGGTCAAAAACTGCCTACACCGAAGGCCAACCATTATTTCATGTCAGGTTTGCTGACGAACTTGTCTAACCCGAAAACACTGATTTATTTCAGTAGTGTGTTTTCATTAGCCTTGAGTTCTAGCGCAAGTCCCTATTTAAAAATGCAACTTGCGGTCATTATTCCCATTCAAACTTTTATGACTTTTGCACTGCTGATGCTGCTTTTATCATTACCTAAAATTAAGGCGGCATATCAGCGTTCAGGAAGTTATATTGACATTATTTCTGGCGGGTTGTTCCTGATTTTTGCTTTATGGCTTTGGTACGATGCTCTCGCAATCTACATCTAAGTCATTTTTAAGCTCTTTAGATGATGGAGCCTGTTCCAAGATAGACACTTCGTCTTTTTTACTTTGCGCATAGCGGTTGGGCTGCAATGTCGCTTCGGTATTTTCTGAGCCCTTATAGCTGCGACTGCGGTTGGCACGTTCGCGTAAACCGCCTTTTTTAATCAACTGAACCATTCTTTCTTCCTCATCGTTGCATCTTATTTTAATAAACAATCGCGAGAAAACTAAAGGGTTTCGAGCAAATACTTTGGAATACGTCAAAAACTATTATGTTACAAAATGAAATTGTCATGATTCGGTGTTATAAAGAGGAATATGCGTTAAATCAATTGATTAATCTTTCAGTGTAAGCCGTTGCTGACATCACTTCAGGTGAATGGCGCTTGAGTCTCAACAAATACTCACATAAGATAAATGAATCTAACATTCTGTGAGGCAGGGTGATGGACAATAAAAACAAGAAAGGACAAAAACAAGGGGGTAAAGCGATGCTCTATCAATACCACTGCGCATGTTGTGAAACAGTTGTCGCATCAACAGATAAAGACTGTCCAAACTGTGGATCACATAATATTCGAAGTCCTTTTGGATTTTGGATTTTCTGTATTGTTGCATGTCTTGCTGCAGCGATTATCGTTAAATCTGTACAAGTCTATTTGGCCGACCGCAACAGCGAACCTGCTGCCGTGACTTCGCTCTTTGATGTGCTCAATCATGACAACAAACCTAAGTAGTGAGGTTCAATGACTTCACGACTGAACTGATGGGCTATTTTTCATCAGTTAAAATAAAAAAAAACCCGCATTAAGCGGGTTTCTTTTTGGATCAAACTTATAGACCAGCTGAAGCTTTAAGCGCTTCCACTTTGTCTGTTTTTTCCCAAGTAAATGCAGTATCTGAACCTTCACGACCGAAGTGACCATAAGCAGCAGTTTGCTTATACATCGGTTGAATGAGGTCAAGCATACGAGTGATACCGTATGGGCGTAAGTCGAAGTGTTCACGGACTAATGCAATGATCAGCTCTTCAGATACTTTTGCTGTATTGAAGGTATTGATTGAAATAGACGTTGGCTCAGCCACACCAATGGCATAAGACACTTGAATTTCACATTTGTCTGCAAGACCCGCCGCTACGATGTTTTTCGCAACATAACGACCTGCGTAAGCAGCAGAACGGTCAACTTTAGATGGATCTTTACCAGAGAACGCACCACCACCGTGACGAGCCATACCACCGTAGGTGTCTACGATGATTTTACGACCTGTTAAACCACAGTCGCCCACTGGACCACCAATCACAAACATCCCTGTTGGGTTGATGTGAAATTTGGTGTCTGCATGGAACATTTCAGCAGGGATCACTTTTTTCACGATTTCTTCAATCACAGCTTCTTTTAAGTTGCTTTGAGAAATTTCAGGATCGTGCTGAGTAGATAATACGACTGCGTCTAAACGAACAGGCATGCCATTTTCATAAGCAAAAGTCACTTGGCTTTTTGCATCTGGGCGTAACCATGGTAAAGCGCCACTACGACGTAGTTCAGCTTGCTTTTCCATTAAACGGTGTGCATATGAAATTGGAGCAGGCATAAGCACGTCAGTTTCACGGCTTGCATAACCAAACATTAAACCTTGGTCACCTGCACCTTGATCTTCAGGCTTTTGACGGTCTACACCTTGAGCAATCTCTGGTGACTGTTTACCAATCATATTAATCACGGCACATGTTGAACCATCAAAACCAAGGTCAGAATGGTGGTAACCAATGCCATTTACGGTTTGACGAACAATCGCTTCGAAGTCCACATTTGCAGTTGTTGTGATTTCACCTGCAAGTACTACCGCACCCGTTTTTACAAGCGTTTCACAAGCAACCCGCGCATATGGGTCTTCTTTTAAGATCGCATCCAAGATAGCATCACTGATTTGGTCAGCCATTTTATCTGGATGGCCTTCGCTTACAGATTCCGAGGTAAATACAGCGTACTCGCGCATAAGTCCTATCACAGTTAATTTAAAAGACGCAATATGGTACATCGACTTAGCCGTTTGAGCCAGTTCTACACGACCAAAATGACTGAATTTATTTCAATTCAACGACTTTTTATCTGATATAAGCATCTAAAAAATTGATATAGCGTTTATTTTTAGTTCGAAATGACAAAGTAACGGGTTCTTATTCAAAGTTTAGGGGTGCGTATCATGAGGTTTTGTGCTTTGATTATATCTAATTTGAAAACAATAGCTTGTTTGAGTTTTTGTTGGCTTGGGTGTTAAGTTGGTAAATAAAAAATGCTCAAAATAAGCATCATAAAAGAATCTATAATTTGTACTAATTCATGAATAATTTAAAAAAGTGAATAAAATTCACCATGAATGTTTAATTGTATGTAAAAAATACAAATGTATCTTGTGATGTGTTTGATACTCAAGGATAACGGTTTGTTCTGATTAGTGAATAGGGTGGCCGAGCTTTGTTTTTAAAAATTGATGATTCTATCGTGTAGAATTTGACTCGGAGAAAAGCTAGAGAGACATTTCCGAGTGAAATTGTTGTGATTTTAGGCAATGCCCGCATTTATTAGACATTGATGATGAATAAATAGCGAAATATTGTCCATTAGGCTTTACCCATTCCTCTTTTTTTAAGACAATACACCTATCTTTGAATTCTATTCATCTTACTCTTTAAATCATTTGTTTGGACTCTGACCTATGACAACCCCGCTTAACGAACGTCGTATTGCAAACGCAATTCGTGTATTGGCAATGGATGCTGTGCAAAAAGCAAACTCTGGACATCCAGGTGCGCCAATGGGGATGGCTGATATCGCTGATGTGGTATGGCGTGAGTTTTTCAACCATAACCCGACTAACCCTCAATGGGCGAACCGTGACCGTTTTGTACTATCAAATGGTCATGGCTCTATGTTGCAATATGCGTTATTGCACCTTACGGGCTATGATTTATCAATTGAAGATTTAAAAGCATTCCGTCAACTGCACTCTAAAACGCCGGGTCACCCAGAATTAGGTTATGCGCCAGGTATTGAAACGACAACTGGCCCGCTTGGTCAGGGGATTGCAAACGCAGTTGGTTTTGCTCTAGCTGAAAAAACTTTAGCAGCACAGTTCAACAAAGATGAGATGAGTGTTGTTGACCATTTCACTTACTGCTTCTTAGGTGATGGTTGTTTAATGGAAGGTGTTTCTCACGAAGCATGTTCATTAGCGGGTACTTTGGGTCTAGGCAAGCTGATCGCTTACTATGACGACAATGGCATCTCGATCGATGGCGAAGTTGAAGGCTGGTTCTCTGACGATACAGAGCAACGTTTCAAATCTTATGGCTGGCAGGTCATCAAAGTTGATGGTCATGATGCGGATGCAATCCGTCAAGCGACTGTAGAAGCGAAAGCTGAAGCGAACAAACCAACCATCATCATGTGTAAAACAGTGATTGGTTTAGGTTCACCAAACAAACAGGGTAAAGAAGACTGTCATGGTGCGCCTTTAGGTAATGATGAAATCGTATTGACTCGTGAAGCGCTTGGCTGGTCAGACGAAGCATTTGTTATTCCTGCTGAAGTTTATGCAGCATGGGATGCCAAAGAAAAAGGTTCACAAGCTGAAGCAGCCTGGAATGAAACTTTTGCCGCTTATGAAGCAAAATACCCAACTGAAGCAGCTGAATTGAAACGTCGCCTTTCAGGTGAATTGCCAGCTGAATTCCTTGCTCAAGCAGATGCATTTATCGCAGAAACTAATGCAAAAGCTGAAACCATTGCTACACGTAAGGCAAGCCAAAACACATTGCAAGCTTTCGGTCCATTATTGCCTGAACTATTAGGCGGTTCTGCGGACTTGGCTGGTTCTAACTTAACACTTTGGAAAGGTTGCCAAGGCGTTCAGGACAATCCTGCAGGTAACTACGTACACTATGGCGTACGTGAGTTTGGTATGACTGCCATTGCAAACGGTGTTGCGCTTCACGGTGGTTTCATTCCTTACGTTGCAACATTCCTTATGTTTATGGAATATGCGCGTAATGCAGTACGTATGTCTGCGTTGATGAAACAACGTGTAATCCATGTATATACACATGACTCAATTGGTTTGGGTGAAGATGGTCCAACGCACCAACCTGTAGAGCAAATTGCGTCTTTACGTGGTACACCAAACTTAAATACTTGGCGTCCATGTGACACGGTTGAAGCAGCTGTGTCTTGGAAGTCTGCACTTGTACGCTCAGAAGGCCCAACTGCGTTGATCTTCTCTCGTCAAAACCTACCATTCCAAACACGTACAGATGCACAAATCGCAAATGTAGCGAAAGGTGGTTATGTATTGGCTGAAGAAAAAGGCGAATTAAAAGCGATTATTATTGCGACGGGTTCTGAAGTTTCTTTAGCAATGGAAGCGCATGCACAACTTGACGGTGTGCGTGTCGTGTCTATGCCATGTGCTGAAGAATTTGTGAAGCAAGATACAGCGTACCGTGAAGCGGTTCTTCCATCAAACATTCGTGCGCGTGTTGCTGTTGAAGCAGCACATGTAGACTACTGGTGGAAGTTTGTAGGTTTAGATGGTCGTGTAATTGGTATGACGACTTATGGTGAATCTGCACCTGCGAAAGACTTATACCAATACTTCGGTATTACCACTGAAGCAGTTGTTGCTGCGGTAAAAGAATTGACAGCTTAATTTTTAAAAATTGACTGTTTGAAGGACGCTCCAGTTTAGGGGCGTCTTTTATTTTGAATGGTGTATATAATATGCAAGCTGCTGCTGAAGTAGCTGCATAAATTTTAGGTGATGATATGAGCTTGTACGATCAAATTCATGATGAAGTTGTATTGATGGATGCGGGCGAACAGAAGTGGATTGGACCAGATCTACCTTTGGAGGCGATGGTTGCTGTTGAACTGTTATTGCAAGATTTAGCAGAAGATAAGCAAATTAAGATCCGTCGTAAAAACCATGAAAAGCAGACAGGTATGAAGTTGATTGATCGGATTCTGATTGAAAAACTATGATGGTTGTCACGTCTAAAAGAAGCCTTATTGAAGCGATTCAATAAGGCTTTTTCTTTGTGGTGATTTCAGTTTAAATATAAGCCTTACAAAAATAAACATCACTTTGAGAGCAAAATGGAAGTAGCAAATATTCATATTGTGTCACTGACAGAAATCGATCAGTCGATCTGGGCTACATTATGGCAAGCTTATCAGGCATTTTATCAGGTTGATTTATTGGAGCAGATATCTAAAAACACGTGGCATAAATTGACTGATTCTAAGCGTGAGCATATGTATGGTTTTGCTGCGCTTATAGCAGGTCGGGTTGTAGGCATTGTGCATGTGATAGAGCATGATAGCTGTTGGACGTTAAAGCCTTATGCCTACTTGCAAGATCTATTTACGCATGAGGACTATCGTGGGCTAGGGGTTGCAAGAGCTTTAATCGAACACGTCAAAATGCATACCGAAAAGCGAGCATGTGATCGGGTTTATTGGCTGACCCATCAGGACAATTTGGTCGCACAACAACTTTATAATAAAGTCGCGAAGAAGACTGGTTTCATTCAATATCGGGCATAGCTAAGTTGCTACATTTAAAAACAATTATATCGTTCTAAAGTTGCAACATATCGTTTTATCTTTATAGATGTATTCGTTGTAGAACTCTATAGACTAAGCAGTATTCCAATGTGAGATAAAAACATGAACTTTAAAGCTTTAACAATCGGTTTGGCTGTTGCAACTGCGACTACATTTGCTATGGCAAAACCTGTGGCATATCAAATTGACCCTACACATACAGCAACAGTTTTCACATGGAGCCACTTTGGTTTTTCAACTCCATCTGCAAATTTCAGCGACATTCAGGGTGTGATTAATGTTGATAATGCAAAACCTGCAAATTCGTCGGTGAATGTAACGATTCCTTTATCTAGCTTAAACACTAACGTAAAAGCTTTAGATGAACACTTACAAGCGGCTGATTTCTTTGATGCAGCAAAATACCCAAAGATCACCTTTAAAAGTACAAAAGTACAAGCTGTTGGCGCGAATAAGTACAAAATCACAGGTGATTTAACCATTAAAAATGTGACGAAGCCTGTCGTTTTAGATGCGGTGTTGAATAAACAAGGTGAGCACCCAATGACCAAAGCGCAGTCAATTGGTTTCAACGCAACCACTTCATTTGACCGTTCTGCTTTTGGTGTAGGTGCATACGTGCCAAATGTGGGTGATAAAATTACTGTAAATATCACCACTGAAGCATCAGTTCCACAGCCTAAAGCTGCTGCAAAATAAGCGACATCTACCAAAAAGCACCTTATCAGAGGTGCTTTTTTATGTCCGCTGTAAACTTAAAAGTTAGAGCAATAGGCGCATTGAGCGGATTATGGCTGAATTATTAAGCCAGTGCTTTTAAATACGCTGCTAAAACTTGTCCAGAGGCATGTTCTAGTTGAGCTGCAAAGCGTTGGTTGTCTGCACGCAATGCGGGAATATTGATGCTCGCTTGACGCAGTTCAGCAGTATGCCCGATTAGCCATTTTTCTAAACCGTCCGCTGCGACCTCAGGATGGAACTGTAAGCCAAGAATATTTTTGCCTACACGAAAGGCTTGGTTGGGATAAACTTCTGAGCTGGCCAACAGTTCAGCTTGAGCAGGGAGTTCAAAGGTGTCGCCATGCCAATGTAGCACTTCAGTTTCTACCAGTGCTTGCAGTGGGTTCTGTTCAACGGCATTGAGCTGTAACTGACTCCAGCCAATTTCTTTGCTATGACCTGCATATACTTTTGCACCGAGTGCATGTGCAATCAACTGTGCACCTAAGCAAATGCCTAAAGTCGGTAAATTCTTTTCTAAGCGAACTTTTAGTAAGTCTATTTCTTGTTGTAAGAAAGGGTAGTCTTTAGTTTCATATACCCCAATTGGTCCACCTAAGATCACAGTTAGACCTGTGTAATCCAACGCTTTAGCTAAGTCATCTTTGCCGGCTTCAAAATATCGTACCCGATAACCCAATTGATATAACACATCTTCCCATGCACCCAAATCTTCAAAAGCAAGATGCTGAATCGCGTAAATGGTATCGGGTAGTGTCGTCATAGTTGGCTCGTTCACAGGGGTTAAAGGAGTGTAAAAATGTACAGGGAAATGCGTAGAAGTTGAAGGCAATAAATCAGAAAATATGTAGAAAAAAACTATAAATTCAATCCAAGGTTTTACTTGAGCTGAAGCATGTTTTTAATCATCCATTTGCTTGAGCTTAAAATTTCTCTTTGTAGATGTTCATCCGCCATGCTGCGCGCCATGACGATTGCACCGACCAGTTGACACAGTACCGCCCAAGCTTGTGTTTCACTGCCTAGATGTTGTGTAAAGAGTGCGTGACCACGAAGCATTTCCTGTTGAAAACACAGTTTTGTTGTTTCACTACTACGTGCTACTTCGGCTGCAAGAGAGGGAATAACACAGCCTTGATCTGGACGTTGCACATGAGACAGCGCTAAATAACGTTCAAGTTCGAAGTCAATCCACTCTTCGAGGTTGTCATGCGGATTGGCTTGCCATGCTTGAAAGCTGTGTTGTAACTCGGACTGGATCAGTGCTTCAAATAATTCATGTTTTGATGAAAAATGCGAATAAAAAGCACCGCTGGTCATTTGAGCCGCTTTCATAAAACCATCGACGCCAGTATTGGCAAAGCCTTGCTTCTTGGCCAGTTGAGCACTAATTTTAAGCAGCTCTTGACGTTTTTCTTCTTTATAGCCTGTTTTATAGCGCATAGGAGTTTCATCAAAATAAAATTGACTGATGCTGAAAACTATAACATAGTGATCGTTATGATAACGATCGTTATTTTATAAAGGGAGTATATTTATGGATGGATTACAGCCAGAACAGCAGTTGCAAAAGACTGATGCTAAAAAGAAAGTCGCGTTAGTGATTGGCGCAGGAGATGCTACAGGGGGCGAAATCGCAAAACGGTTTGCACGTGGTGGATACATCGCCTGCATGACGCGAAGAAATGCCGAAAAACTCCAGCCCTTAATTGCAGAAATAGAAGCCGAAGGTGGCCTTGCATATGGTTTTGCGTCTGATGCACGTAAAGAAGAGCAAGTCATCGCTTTGGTAGAGGAAATTGAAGCCAATATTGGTGAAATCGATGTTTTAGTGTTTAACATTGGGGCGAATGTGCCATGTAGTATTTTAGAAGAAACTGCACGTAAGTATTTTAAAATTTGGGAAATGGCTTGCTTCGGTGCGTTTTTGACTGGACGTGAAGTGGCGAAGCGTATGGTCGTGCGTGAACACGGCAGCATTATTTTCACGGGTGCAACTGCAGGAATAAGAGGTGCAGCAAACTTTGCCGCTTTTGCTGGGGCGAAACATGCACTGCGTGCCTTAGCCCAAAGTATGGCACGTGAGCTTGGCCCGAAAAATATTCATGTGGCACACGTGGTGGTGGATGGGGCAATTGATACCGATTTTATTAAAGACACTTTTCCTGACATGTACGCGCGCAAAGAACAGGATGGCATATTAAATCCCGTGCATATTGCAGAAAATTATTGGCATTTGTCGCAGCAACCGCGCGATGCATGGACGCATGAGTTAGATTTAAGACCTTGGATGGAAACGTGGTAAAAGGACAAAGCATGAAAAGCGTAGAATTTTATTTTGATTTAGGCAGCCCATATAGCTATTTGGCCTACTATCGTTTACTGCAAATAGCAGAGCAGCAAGAGATTCAGATTGTATATAAGCCTATTTTATTGGGCGGGGTGTTTAAAGCAACAGGCAATCGTAGTCCGATAGAGATTCCCGTCAAAGGGGTTTATTCAATCTTAGATATGCAGCGCTGGGCGGAGTATTACCAGATCCCAATGCAAATGAATCCGCATTTCCCGATGAACACTTTAACCCTAATGCGGATTTTGACAGGCGTTCAATTGTTGCATCTAGAAAAGTTTGAGCAAGTTTTGAAACTGTTATTCGATGCGATGTTTGGTACACCACAAAATCTGAATGAACCTACTGTCTTGGCAGAAGTGCTAAAACCAAGTAGCTTTTCTGTAGAAGATATTATGAGTATGGTTCAGTCGGATGTTGTGAAACAAAAACTGATCACTGAAACAGAACAGGCCATTCAACGTGGCATTTTTGGCGCACCGACATTCTTTGTGGGTGATGAAATGTATTGGGGCCAAGATCGCCTACATTTTGTAGAACAAGCGCTAAACAAAGCTAGCTAAAAACCTAAGTTAATAGAACGCATTATTTAGGATCAGCCGTAAAATAACGGCTGATTTGCTTCAAATTAAAATAAACGCTTAGGCGTATGTTCCGTGTCTAGACTGACCATTTCATGTTCATCTTTTAAGTCTACACCTGAGTAGCCGAGTTTCTTGGAGCCACGCATCAGAGACATTAGTCGTTGTACTGCAACAAGAATGCTTAAGCCCGCAGGTCGAACATTTGAAATACAGTTCCGTTTAGCATCCAAAGTGCCCGAGGCAGCTTTCCAAGTATAGTAAATGCCCATACTATCAGGTGAGCTTAGGCCAGGCCTTTCTCCAATTAGCATCACGAGCATAGTCGCGTGTAGGCACTCTGCAACTGGATCACCCAAAGCGACTCGGCTTCCAGTAGCAATAACCATCGGTGCAATGCTCCAGTGTTCTGCTTGCAGCTGCGGGATAAGGTGCTGAATAAAAGGAACTGCATTTTCTTCAATCGCCCGTGCAGATAGTCCATCACCAATCACAATACAGACATCATAGTTTTGCGGGTTACTGGCTTTAAAAACCTCTAAGCCATGTTGTGAAGCTGCACTTAACAGGCGACCTAAGTCAGGACGTTTTAAGTATTCTTGCTTATTTTCAGCTTGACTGTGTACCGTTAGACTATCCAAACCTAGTGTATTAAGACTCGCAACTAAGTGTTCGACATCTAAAGGTTGATGTACGGCATCTTGCGCTTCCGCATGCGCCAGTTGAAATTTCAGCAGTTCATGGGTCGGGATACTACAACCAGCACGACCAATGGCGATACGAGCATCGGTAAATTTCTTTAAGTTTTCCCAAGCATCCTGATGCTGTTCAGTTTGATAATTTTCTAGAGGAACAAGTGACATAAGCTGCTCCTTATATATGCAAAAGTTTTTCAAATTGTGGCGGGATATGCTCAGGCCAAAGAATGTGCTGCTGCTGTTGTTTAAAGATGCCTTGTTCAGCCAACCACAGATCAAATTCAGGTGCTGCTTTTAAGCCCAAAAGTTGCCTTAGATACAACGCATCATGAAACGACGTGGTTTGATAATTCAGCATGACGTCATCCGAACCCGGAATGCCCATAATAAAGTTCAGACCTGCTGTACCGAATAGGGTGAGTAGTACATCCATGTCGTTTTGGTCGGCATCGGCATGGTTGGTATAGCAAATGTCGCAGCCCATAGGTAAGCCTAGGAGCTTGCCACAAAAATGGTCTTCCAAGCCTGCACGGATAATTTGTTTGCCATTGTATAAATACTCTGGGCCAATAAACCCAACTACAGTGTTCACTAGCAGCGGCTTGAATTTACGAGCCACAGCATAGGCACGGACTTCCAAGGTTTGCTGATCTACGCCGTGATGCGCATTACTAGATAAAGCACTGCCTTGACCTGTTTCAAAATACATCACATTTTGTCCCACAGTCCCACGCTTGAGAGCCAGTGTTGCTTCATAGCCTTCACGTAATAATTCAAGGTTAATGCCGAAACCTTCATTGGCGCGCTGTGTGCCTGCAATCGATTGAAACATTAAATCAATCGGCACATTTTTCTCAGCCAGTTGAATCCCCGAACTGATATGCGTCAGTACACAAGACTGGGTTGGAATGTGATGCTCTTGGATCACATGATCGAGTAGTTTGAGCAGCTCCGATAAATTTTGTAGGTTATCGGTTGCAGGATTAATCCCAATGACGGCATCACCATTGCCATACATCAAGCCATCCAAAATACTGGCCGATATTCCCAAGAGATCATCGGTCGGATGATTCGGTTGTAAACGGGTCGAGAGATGACCTTTCAATCCGATGGTGTTGCGAAATTGGGTGATGACTTCACATTTACTTGCAACCAAGATGAGGTCTTGGTTGCGCATAATCTTACTCACCGCAGCCACCATTTCAGGGGTTAAACCGAGCGCAAGTTGTTGTAATTTCTGCGTAGTCGCATCTTCACTGAGTAGCCAGTTACGAAAGTCTCCTACGGTAAAATGTGAAATTGGTGCAAATAAATCACTACGGTGCTCATCGATAATCAGGCGGGTTATTTCATCCTGTTCATAGCTGATCAGCGCTTCAGTTAAAAACTGCTTCAATGGAACATCGGCCAATGCCATTTGTGCGGCAACACGTTCAGTGGCATTTTCCGCCGCAACACCTGCAAGTTGATCACCTGAGCGCAGCGGGGTTGCTTTTGCCATTAAAGTTTTTAAATCATTAAACACATAGTGCTGATGTCCAATCAATGTTTTATAAGCCATGTTATAGGTCCTTCTATAAGTCTTGTTCGGCCTTACGAATACTTTCAAATTCTTCTTCAGGTGTACCTTGAACGAGTCGATGGCGACTATGGAAAATAAAGTAGGCAATAAATAGCGCATAGATGCCTGCGGCCATAAACCAAACTTTAGGATCCACCACAAAACCAGCTATCACCGCAATACTGGCTAATACCAAAGCAATCGATGAGGTGACAATTCCACCTGGGGTTTTATAGGGACGATGTAATTCTGGACGGCTGATGCGCAGTTTAATGTGAGAAAGCATCATCAAGACATAAGAAATGGTCGCACCAAATACCGCCATCAGGATGAGCAGATCACCTTCACCTGTTAGAGACAATAAAAAACCAATGATGCCGGGAATAATAATCGCTAAATAAGGCGCTTTGTTTTTATTGGTCAGTGATAACGAGGTCGGTAAATACCCCGCACGAGATAAGGCGAAAATTTGACGTGAATAGGCATAAATGATGGAGAAGAAACTTGCAATTAAACCTGCCAGACCTACAAAATTGACAAAACTGCCTAACCAACTGTTTTGACCATAGACGGCTACCAGTGCATCAACTAAGGGTGCGCCTGATTCTTTAAGTTGTTCTGCGCCAGCAGCACCAGCACCTAAGAACAGAATAAGTAGGGCAAAAGCGGCCAAAATTAGCATCGAACCGATCAAACCACGTGGTAAGGATTTGGATGGATCTTTGGCTTCTTCTGCTGCTAGTGGTACACCTTCTACCGCTAAAAAGAACCAAATGGCATAGGGTACGGCCGCCCAAATGCCGATATAACCCATCGGTAGGAAGCTACTTGCACCGATATTTTCAGTTGGTGCAATGTTAAATAAGTTGGCGCTGTTAAAATGTGGCGCCATTGCGATGATAAAGACAAAAAGAGCGACGGCTGCAATGGCGGTAATGACAAACATAATCTTGAGGGCTTCACCTGCACCTTTAAGATGAATACCCATAAAAACCAGATAGCAGATGAGATAAATGATCCATCCACCGACACCAAATAAGGCCTCGCAGTAGGCACCAATAAAGCATGCGATAGCCGCAGGGGCGATGGCATATTCAATTAAAATCGCCGTGCCAGTGAGATAGCCACCAAATGGGCCAAATGCGGTACGCGCAAAGCTATAGCCACCTCCCGCAGTGGGCAGCATGGTGGCCATTTCAGACATAGACAGGCACATGCATAAGTACATGATGGCTACGACAACCGTTGCGATAAACATACCGCCCCAGCCACCTTGAGCAAGACCGAAGTTCCAGCCAGCAAAGTCGCCAGAAATGACATAAGCCACGCCTAAACCGACTAATAATAGCCAGCCTACAGCACCTTGTTTCAGTTGCCTTTTTTCAAAATAGTCGTCAGATGTGCTTACAGTTGAAGTAGAGAGTGGAGTCGTTGAGCTGTTAATGGGAGAATCGGTCATATGAAGCTCCATATCTTGAGTTTTTATAGATGGCTTGATGGATGCAATATTTATGCAATTTCAGTACCAAGCGACTAGACGTCCTGTCTAATGTTTATATGACACAGTTTTGAATTATTGTTTTGATGGTTGATGGTTGATAGAGAAAATGTTTAGGGTAACGAATCACCCTAAACACATAGAGAACTATATATGAATAGACTAAGTGCTTAGAAGAAGCCCATAGGCTTAGTTGCATAGCTCACAAGTAAGTTTTTAGTTTGTTGGTAATGATCGAGCATCATTTTGTGGTTTTCACGACCAATCCCTGACTTTTTATAACCACCGAAAGCGGCATGTGCAGGGTAGATGTGGTAACAGTTGGTCCAAACTCGACCCGCTTGAATTGCACGACCTGCACGGTAAGAGGTATGTGCTGAACGTGACCATACACCAGCGCCTAAACCATAAATAGTGTCGTTGGCAATTTTAATCGCATCGTCAAAATCTTTGAATGTTGCCACAGAAAGTACAGGTCCAAAAATTTCTTCTTGGAAAATTTTCATGTCATTGGTGCCTTTGAAAATGGTTGGTTCAATATAGAAACCAGAACCCACTTCATTACGCTCACTACCACCTGTCAGTACTTGTGCACCTTCACCGCGACCTGTTGCGATACAACCCAAAATTTTCTCTTGTTGTTCAAGTGAAGCTTGCGCACCAATCATCGTTTCTGTATCGAGCGGGTGACCCGTTTTAATGCGTTTCACACGTTCAACTGCCATTTCAAGGAATTTATCTGCAATACTTTCTTGAACTAAAGCGCGTGATGGACATGTACAAATTTCACCTTGGTTAAGTGCAAACATGGCAAAACCTTCAAGGGCTTTGTCTAAGAACTCATCGTCTTGATCCATAATGTCTTCAAAGAAGATGTTTGGAGACTTACCACCTAATTCCAACGTTACAGGAATTACGTTTTCAGTGGCATATTGCATGATCATTTGACCCACAGCAGTAGAGCCAGTGAATGCAATTTTAGCAATACGTGGATTGGTTGCGAGTGGACGACCCACTTCAACACCATAACCGTTGACGATGTTTAAAATACCGGGTGGTAGTAAGTCTTGAATGAGTTCAATTAAAACCAAAATGCTCGCAGGGGTCTGTTCAGCAGGTTTTAAAACAATACAGTTACCCGCAGCAAGTGCAGGAGCAATTTTCCATGTCGCCATCAAAATTGGGAAGTTCCATGGAATGATTTGTCCTACCACGCCTAATGGTTCGTGGAAGTGATAGGCAATAGTATCTTCATCAATTTCAGAAATGCCGCCTTCTTGCGCACGGATACAGCCTGCGAAATAGCGGAAATGGTCAATGGCTAAAGGAATGTCCGCTGCGAGCGTTTCACGAATCGGTTTACCATTGTCCCATGTTTCAGCCACAGCCAATTTTTCTAGATTTTGTTCTAGACGATCTGCAATTTTAAGGAGTAAATTTGAACGTGTAGTAGGAGAAGATTTGTTCCATTGTTCTTTGGCTTTATGCGCAGCATCCAGTGCAAGCTCGATGTCTTCTACAGATGAGCGAGGGACTTTTGTAAAAACTTTACCGTCGACAGGAGAGATATTTTCAAAGTATTCACCTTTTACTGGAGCAACCCACTCGCCACCAATAAAGTTGTCATACTGTGCTTTAAATTCTACTTTAGAACCAGATTGGTTAGGGTCTACATAGCGCATATTGAAGTTCCTTTGCTTATTGATTTTTTAAAAGCATCTACAGCTTTGGTATAAGGTACATCTGTACAATATTTAAGTAGCATAACTAATATAAGGTTGGAAAAAGGTTGGAAGGAAGGAGGTTTACAAGCCTTTGACAAATGTTTACAACCAAGTAATACAGTGGACGTATATCAGGAATTGTTTTGAGAATAAGGAATGATGGCAATGCAACATTTAATACAGAAAAGACAAGAAATAGAAAAGCTTAGAACCAGTAGCAGTATTTCGACGGTACAAGCTGAACAACTGGGAAAAAGTATTGCAAGTTCATGGCAGCGCTCTAACTCCGCAGAAATTCCAAAAGATCGCTTTGCTGCGCCCATTTCTGAAGGTTCTATGTCACAAGGTTCAGCGCTACAACATGCTTTGAGTTACTGCGCAGATGAACTAAGACATATTGCACAACAGTCTTCGATGGTGGTCGCTGTAGGCGATATTGGGAGTACGATTATTTGGAGTGCGTCCAGCAGACAAATGCGTAATGCGGCAGAAAGTGTACATTTTGTTGAAGGCGGGCAGTGGCGAGAGGAATTGGTGGGGACCAATGCATTGGCCTTGTCCTTAAAAACGCAACAGTCCAGTTGTGTCTTTTCAAATGAACACTACATGAGCTCCATCCATGATTGGGTCTGTTATGCGGCGCCGATCATCGACCCTTACTCAAAACACGTCCTTGGGGTGATTGATTTATCCACCACATGGAAAAATCATAATAGCCTTGGTCTACTCGCAGCAGAGCGCTGTGCATCTATCATCCAAACGGCACTGTTAGAATATCAGCGTCAACAGTTATATATCCGTGCTTTTGGTGTGCCGCAAGTACATTTCAATGGCAAAGTGATGGTGCTCACACCGCGACAAATTGAAATTCTGACCATCTTAGCGCTGTGCCCACAGGGCATGACTTTAGACACTTTGCATCAGGCCTTATATGGTGAGCGCAAGGTAAGTGTGGGAACACTTAAGGCCGAAATGTCACAACTGCGTGACTTGCTCGGTGGTATGTTGGGATCTCGTCCCTATCGAATTTTGGCGCATATCGAGGCCGATTTTTTACAAGCCGAGCAAGCCTTAGATGCTGCATATATCGAAACCGCGTTAAAACTTTGTTCAGGTGTTTTACTGCCTAAAACGGAAAGTCCATTTCTATGTGCATGGCGCGACTGTTTGGAGTCACGTTTAAGCAGTGCGATTTTTAAAGCCAATGAAACCGATATGTTGTTTAAACATGTCGCACGTTACCCAGAGGCGATTGATGCTGTTGAGCGACTCATTGAGCTGACACCGAATGGACATCCTGCGCATCAGCTACTTGAGAAATATAAAATTTAAGAATTCTTAATTGTGTTGGAAAGGTATATTTACACTATTTTTTGCTCGAGCCATTGGAACAGCTTAGTATAAACTTCGGTACGAACTTCAGGTGCGGAGAGTACTAAGTCGTGTAAACCGTTTTGAATGGTCACGACACTGACGTCACCTTGTAAATTTTTAGCCTGCTTTTCAATGTCTTTAACATCTAAAATCACATCACTGGTTTGCGCGGCTAGGCCCCATTTCTTCGGGTTAAGCGTTTGATGTGAATGCATAATGAGTGCAGGAACAGAGAGCTTTAAACCACCGCGATGAATTTCTTTCTGTGCTTCATGAATTGCACGTACAAAGCTGATGCGAACCATAGAGTAGCTTGGTTGTTTCCACTCCAAATCAAAGTTCCATTCACCATGCTCGTTTTGATGCAGGCTCGGTACATACCATTTATTCAGTTCACTTGGAAACTTGATGTCAGGAAAATGCTTTGCGAGTCGGCTGAGCTGCGGCACGCCAAGTTTGCGCTTAATGGGATGCATATTAAAATCATAAAAAGGGCTATTGGCCCAAAGTGCTTTGATCAGCGGATGCTTAGGATTGTGTGCAGCGTATAAAGTCGTGATTAAGCCACCCGTAGAGTGTCCTGCAAGCAGCACCGTAGTATGGCCTTCATTGCCAATGATCTCTAAGGCTTGGGTAATTTCAGCATCGTATTCGCTGAGATCACGGACATTGTAGTATTTTTGATGACTTAAATAAGAGCGCCCGTATTTACGTAAATCCAGCGCATAAAAATCATAACCATGTTGGTTAAATTGTTCAGCCATTTCGGTTTGAAAAAAGTAGTCAATAAAGCCGTGGATATACAGCACAGCTTTTTGAGTATTTTTCGGGGCTTTTTTGCGCACGAGGGTTGCGCAGACTGCACCTTCATAATCGTCTGGGAAACTGAGTTTTAATTGTTCATAGCCTTCGCCGAGGACATCAGGTGTATACGCAGGATGAGTTTGATTTTCTGACATAATTTGCTCTGGTTGTTATTGTCATGAGTTTTCTTATCCTTGATGAAGTGCAAAACTTTGTCAACCACAAATAAAAAAAGACAATTTAAGTGCACGGGTAAGCAAGGATTAGGCTTACCTGAATGAAACAGTATGGACGTCTGTTTCATTCCACTTAAATTGTCAAAGCAAACTAAAAGTTAAGGAGAGAACTTATACCGCTGCTTTAAAATCGACCACTGAAGCACCAGATTTGAGTGCAGCTTTGAAGATGTCGACCACTTGAGCATGGTTTGCTTTACGTGGGTTCGTCAGCATGCAGGCATCTTTTTGCGCATTTTCAGACATAACACCCAAATCTTGCTCTTTCACACCCAGTTCAGATAAGCTCGATGGAATACCAATCGATGCAGATAGTTCACGAATCGCGTCAATGGCAGCATATCCAGCTTCTGTCACAGTTAAACCTGTGATGTTAACTCCCATCAGTTCAGCAATACGTGCATAACGGTCAGGGCAGGCAATTAAGTTGAACTCACAGACGTGTGGGAGTAGGACTGCATTACATACGCCGTGAGGTAGGTTATAGAAGCCACCGAGTTGGTGAGCCATAGCATGGACATAACCTAGTGATGCATTATTAAATGCCATACCTGCTAAATATTGTGCATAACTCATGGCATCACGTGCTTCTAAGTTTTCGCCGTTCGCAACTGCTGGACTTAACCATTCGCTAATCATCGAAATGGCTTTTTCAGCACAGGCATCGGTGATTGGATTTGCCGCTGTTGAAACATAAGCTTCTACCGCATGGGTTAAGGCATCCATACCTGTTGCTGCTGTTAAGCTTGCAGGTTTTGCAATCATCAGTTTAGGGTCATCAATTGCAATCAGTGGAGTGCAGCGCCAGTCTACAATTGCCATTTTTACGTGCGTATCTGTATTGGTAATAATACAGAAGCGCGTCATTTCTGATGCTGTACCTGCCGTGGTGTTGATGGCAATAAGAGGAGTCATTGGAACCGTACTTTTATCAATTCCTTCGTAGTCACGAATATGACCGCCACCCGCAGTCACGAGTCCAATACCTTTAGCGCAGTCATGGGAAGAACCACCACCTAAGGACACAATAAAGTCACAACCTTGTTCGTTATACGCAGTCACGCCGTTGTGGACATTGATGTCAGTTGGGTTCGGTTCTGCACCTGGGAAGATGTGGCTATCAACACCTGCATCTTTGAGATATCCTGCAATGGTGTCGGCTACGCCAAATTTAAATAAACCTGCGTCGGTCACAATCAGCGCTTTCTTTGCACCGAGGTTTTGTGCTTTGCCACCAATTTCTTTGGCACAGCCTGGGCCAAAAAGTGAAACACAAGGGATATAAAAACCGTTCGTTTGATCTGCAATATTTTTAAAAGCCATGGTGCGATTCCTTCTACCATTATTTATGTTGTTATCGGTGCTCATTACCGTTTTTAGAGTATTGAATGATTCCAAAAACTTGTGTACCTACCAAATACCTACCATGAGTAAGGGAATGAGGAAAAATGGCTTCAATGAATAAAATGGCTATCGATAAAAGGCATAGCCTGTGGTTCGGGATTTGTTTATATTGGTTTTGAAGTTGTGGTGAAAATAGCCAAATTCAAAGAGGAAAAGTCGTGGAGCACAATGATAAGCTTAAGCAATATCAAAGTCTTGCTATACAGTTAAGACAAGTTGTTCCGAGTATTCAGCAGCTTTATCACGATCAGTCAGCATTTCTCTCTACACTCAATGTGCAAAACGTTTTAAGTGTCGACGTAAAACAACAACGGATTCAAATTTTAAATCATTGTTTTCATATTCAGTTTTATGCACCAGCTGAACAGGCGGAGCTGTGTGTTCCACAGTTTATCTATCAAGGGCACTATGCAGAAGCACTCGAAGAGTTTTGTTTACACGACATTGTATTTTTAGTGGGTGATCAATCTCCACAACATTCTTTGTATTTGCGCAATAAAGTTAAACAGTTGCGTCAGCTGATTCTTCAACAGCTGTTTTTTTTGTTCGATGGACCGAGTCGCGTACAAACAATTTTGACTGAATTACGGCAAACGCAATCAGAACTCTTTCAACAGCTGTGCCAGCAAGTTGAATTAAATGCAGCTGATCCAACCTCTGAGCGAAGTTTGCTGGCCGAGTTGCAGCGCTTATGTAACTTAGATGCAGATCAGGCGGAAGATATTTTACCCTTACAGTCGTTGATGAATAGTTATGATGAGCTGTGTTGCAGTGCCAATCAATTATTAGATCCGTATGTTTATCGCATTATACAAACGGCATTTCCTGAACGGTTTTCTTTGCAAGAGTTGATGGATCATACGCACGACATTCATTTGTTGTATCCGCATGCTAAAGAGCAGCCCCATATGCTTGGCTTTGTGCGACTTATGCATCGGGATCTTTGGACATCGCGTGATTTGTTGGCAAAGCAGCATTTTTTAAAAACTGAAACCAAGCTATGGCAAAAGAAGGTCGCCAAGCTCCCGATTTTTGATGAAAGCCGTACCGTGAACTGGTTATTCAAACAAAAAGCGGTGGTGACAGACTGGATTAGTCAAAATATTCAACACAGCAGTATTCGCGTTGCCGTAACGGCTTTGAGTTATCTCGATACGCAGTCTTATCATCCCGAAATTATTGTCACGACTTTAAAGTACTTTCAACATGTGGCGGCGCGTTTATTTATACAAAGTTGCTATGAGTATGCCTTACAACAGCACTGGTTTGAGCTGGAGGCCAACCAGCATGTGGTCTTAAAAAATAGACGCCAAGATATGGATGATCAGCGGATAGCGATCAGCCCGTCTATTTTGTATTTAGATGAATGGCTCGAACTGTTGCGCCGTGTGGTCGAACAACAGCCCGAATGGGGGAAACGGGTCTACACAAGATTGAGTCGCGTAATGCAGGCCTATATTCAGCATCTAGATAAAATTGCGCAGGAACTTCCTGAAGACTTAGTGACTTATTTTAGCGAAGATAAGCAACAATACCGTGATTTTTATCTTCAGTTAAAGCAACATAAATTGCATATTGAAAGCTTTCGACAGTTGTTTTATTTAAATCGGCCTCCTTTACGAGTTTCGGTGTTTGATGCCTATGTGCGCGATTATTTGCCTGAACATTTTGAGATGCAAAAGGAGGTTTTAAAAAATGTCACATGGAAGAGCCTATTTCATCAGGCTGTGCAGTGGCATGATCAGTTGCATAGCCAAGAGTTACTCGCTGAACTGAAACGAAAGCTTGGTTATGTCTCATGGCAACCGATCAGCCATGAAGCTTATTATTTTATTGAGAGTTGGGTGCTTGAGGAGCTCAAAGATATTGATCGCATCATTGCTGAGTCACGTCGCTTTCAACATTGCTTAGCAGCCAGTTTTGCAGAGCGAATCATTGTACGCGAATATGCTGCATTTCATATGAGTCATACCGACGCACAGCGGCACTTGACGCTCGGTTGTCATTATATTGCAGGGCAACTGTTATTTGATCAGCTTGAATATCCAAATAACCAAAAAGCACTACCCGATGATGTGGTAGTCGCTGAACAATTCATTGCCATGCTGAATCAAACCCAATAACCAAACCCTTAAAAATTAAACAACAATGGACCTAATTTGTCGCACATCATTTACTGTGTGACGAGATCTGCTTAACTTTTTAGCAAAAACTCGGTAGGCTATAGCCGTTCATCAATGGTATAGGTCTTATGAAGCAAGAAACTGCACTCAAACTCTTAAAAGCGGGCGAAAATGTCTTTTTAACCGGTTCCGCTGGTGCAGGAAAAACCTATACGCTGAACCAATACATTAACTATTTAAAAGCCCGTAAAGTGCCTGTGGCGATTACAGCTTCTACAGGTATTGCCGCGACGCATATGAATGGGATGACCATTCATACTTGGGCTGGCATTGGAATTAAAGATGCGTTGGGGGAAGATGAACTCAAACGCATGAAAGAACGTAAATACTTAAAAGAGCATTTAGAAAATGCCCAAGTCTTAATCATTGATGAAATTTCGATGCTACATGCCAAGCAACTCAATTTGGTCAATAAAGTCCTTAAGTTCTTTAAGGAAAGTGAAGAGCCATTTGGTGGGATTCAAGTGATTGTTGCGGGTGACTTCTTCCAGTTACCGCCAGTTGGTAAAAATGAAGAGCGCAACCGCGATAAATTCTGTTTTATGTCTGATGCATGGGTGGAAGCCAAGTTTCGTGTGTGCTATTTGACCGAGCAGCACCGTCAGGGCAATGATTACCTCAATGATATTTTAAATGCCATCCGCAGTCAGAGTATTAACGCTCAGCACTTGCAGGCTTTACAAGCTACACGTCAGCAAGATATTGGAGAAACCTTTACACGTTTATATACGCATAATATGGACGTGGACACCATCAACTTCAAACATTTGAATGAAATTGAAAATGAAGGTCGACAGTTTGAGGCGGTGTGTGATGGCAATGACAAGCTTATTGAAACCTTAAAGTCTTCTGTGCGAGCACCTGAAAACCTAACCCTCAAGAAAAATGCCAAAGTGATGTTTGTAAAGAACAACTTCGATGTGGGCTATATCAACGGTAGCTTAGGCGAAGTAGTGGGCTTTGAAGAAGATGATGACTTTGGGATTTTGCCGAAGGTCAAACTGACTGATGGTACGGTACTGGTGGTTGAGCCTGAAACATGGTCAGTGGACAATGATGCAGGCAAAACCATTGCCAGTTTTCAGCAAATTCCATTGCGTTTGGCATGGGCCATCACCATCCATAAGTCACAAGGGATGACTTTAGCGGCAGCGGAAATTAATCTTAGTCATACTTTTGAAAAAGGACAGGGCTATGTGGCTTTGTCGCGCTTAAAGACTTTGGAAGGTTTAAGGTTGTTAGGTTTTAATGAACAAGCGTTGGAGTTAGATAGTCTTGCCATTAAAGCAGACCGCCGCTTCCAAGAACTGTCCGATGAAGCTGAGACTCACTTTGAGGCCATTGATCTTGAGCCACAGCACAAGGCCTTTATTCGTCACTGTGGCGGAACGCTCAATGAAATTGAGATTGAGCGTAATGAAAAGAAAATTGCCCGTAATGCAGGTAAAGCCAACTATGCTTCTGCAACACTCGATGAAACACGTGAATTGTTTGAAGGTGGTTATGAAATTGCAGATATCGCACAAGAGCGCGGTTTGACGGCTGCAACTATTATCAACCATTTGGCAAAGTTGCATAAAGAGCAAGGCTTGGATATTTCCGTGGCACATCCTGGAGAAGAAGTGGTGGAGCAAGTGCGGAAAATTTATAAACGCTTAATGAAGCGTCAGCAAACAGAACACTTTAGTGAAGATGGTGCGATTAAGCTTCGTCCAATTGTGGAACTGACTAATCCACGTATGGGCTATGACCAAGTTCGTCTGGCGTTGTTATATATTGAATAACATCTTAAAACTAGGGCATTTCACGCAGAAATTTCTTACTTACTTTGCCTGGAACTTCAGTTAAACTGAATTTTAAGGGATAAGAATAACTTAGAATCGTAATGAAATTGACAGCTTGGTACACGCTACGCAAATTTGTTTATAACAATTTGCATAATGAGGATTATGAGACACCCTTAAGTCGAGGGTTGAACTATTTTCTCATCGCACTGATTATGAGTAATGCTGCTGCGGTCTTGCTGGAGTCGGTGCAAAAGTACTATGTGTTGTATCAAGACTTTTTCTATTATTTTGAAATCTTTTCTATTATCGTTTTTAGCGTCGAATATCTCTTACGTTTTTGGTCAATTGCTGAATCTAATAGTTTTGAGTCGGATTGGAAAAACCGTCTAAATTGGGTCAAAAGTGGTGGGGCGATTATCGACCTTTTGGCTATTCTACCTGCCTATTTAAACTTCTTTGTTCAGTTCGACTTACGATTCTTAAGAATTGTTCGTTTGCTCCGACTTCTCAAGCTCACCCGCTACTTTGTCTCTCTACAAATTTTATTACGTGTCATTGAGCGTGAAAAAGGCTCATTTCAAGCGGTTATTTTCATCTTAATGATTATGATCATTATGGCGGCTGCAGGGGTGTATTTGATTGAAAGTCAGGCACAACCTGAAGTTTTCAGTTCCATTCCTGCTTCAATGTGGTGGGCCGTGGTTACATTGACCACCGTCGGTTATGGCGATGTGACACCTATTACGCCGTTAGGACGCTTTCTTGGTGCGATTATTACTATCTTAGGTGTAGGTTTAGCGGCATTACCTGCGGGTATTTTGGCGAATGGTTTGGCCAATGAACTTGAGCAGCGTAAAGAAAAACTTGAACTCAGATTTCGAGAACTAATCCAAAATAGCGATATTGATTTTGTCTTGGAGACAGAAAAAATTGAAGAAGTTCGTAAAGAAGTTGGGCTGACCAAAGAGCAAACACACGATATTATTTTACAGCTCATTCGTGAACAAAAAGAAGAATCTTTAAGGCAAGAGCGTGAGCAATATGCCTATTGTCCACACTGCGGGAAAAAGCTACCTGAATGATTATGCCAGTCAGTTAAGGAGTTTCGTATTGAACTTCTTAACTGCGGAGTCTCACCGTTTTTAAGTTCAATTTTGGAGTTCTTTTTTTCGCCAAAAGAAACACATTGGTCATTTGAACAAACAGTCCATATTAAAGGCGATTACATCGCCTTGGGCTGCAAATAAAAGCTTTGCTTTTATTCTTACCGCAGCTTGCGGATGACGTTATCGCGTATCGAATAAAATTTAGTTCGCAGATTCAAATCCCAAGTGCGACACATTTGTAGTTAGTTGAAAAAGTTAGGTGTATTCGTAGAATCATTGGACTTTTTCAACTCGCAATTGGAAAGCACACAATGAAGAAATACACCCAACTTTC